>RECZ01000163.1 GCA_007693765.1 Phycisphaerales bacterium
GCCGCGGAATGCGTTAGTGGTCACCAACTTCCAACGATCGACGCACGACTTCAATGGGGCCGCGGCGTTGATGCCGCGGAATGGATCATGGAGAGCGAAGACGCCTACGAGCGAGAGCAACTTCAATGGGGCCGCGGCGTTGATGCCGCGGAATGGCGTGCGAGGGCGGTGTCGCTGAGCAACCGGCCCACACTTCAATGGGGCCGCGGCGTTGATGCCGCGGAATGGCGTCAAAGGTCAGCGCGACCGTCGACAACATGCGACTTCAATGGGGCCGCGGCGTTGATGCCGCGGAATGGGCCGCTCTCGCAATGCTTGTAAAATCAAGGCTTTGCGAGCACGTTTGCGAGCGTGGGGTGCTAGCGTGGGTTCGACGAGGCTTGATGTGGTTCGGGTTCGTGCGCAATTCCTTTCTGGATAGATATTTCGAGCATGAGCGGGGAGTGGTTGTGCCACCGTCACGCTCGCGGGGTGAACTGGTGGGTCTCGGTTCGGAGGTCGGCTGAGATTGACCTTCTGATCATACCACGACGACGCGGGATGCTTCTTCGGGCAGGGCTGGGCCGAGGGTGGTGACTGTGGAGCGGACGGCGTCGTCGCGCAGCCCGAGGTCGATGATGAGAATCTGGTCGTGGGCGTGGTTGATGATCTCGGCGAGGTCGCGCTCGAGCCGGACGCGTTCGATGGCGGAGAGCACGCAGTAGAAGACCGAGTACTGCCACGGTTCGCCGTAGGCTTTTGCCACGCGATGGATGCGACGCAGCCGCTTGGCATCCGCGATGTCGTAGCAGAGGAGGAATGAGCGTCGCATGAGCGATGGTCCTAGCGCGTCGTGAGGAATGCGAGTGTGGGGGCTTCGCCGAGGAGCCATGCGGCGATCAGGCGGGCGTGGAGCATGAGCATCCGGCGGTATTCGAGTCGGTACTCGAAGACGGGGTGGGTGACGACGGTGGCCATCCGTCGGCCCCACGCGTCGAAGAAGGCGCGTCGCCCGTGATCGGTCATCGAGCAGCCGGCGGCGGTGTCGAGGAAGTGGCCCGGGCGCAGCTCGTCGCGGTTAAAGAGGTTGAGTGCGACGGAGTCGGCGATCAGCGGGCGGAACGGTTCCATGAGGTCGAGCGCCATCGCGGGCTTGCCGGGTCGCGGCTGGTGAAAAGCGCCGATGGCGGGGTCGAGCGAGGCGAGGCGGAGGGCCGAGGTGCATTCGTGGACGAGCATGGCGTAGCCGAAGGAGAGGACCGCGTTGACCGGATCGGGAGGGGGGCGACGTTTGCGGCCGGACGCTTCGAAGCGCGCACGCAGCCGCTCGTTCTTGATCATCGCGGGGAACCATTGAAAGTAGTGACGTGCAGCGGTGCCCTCGTGCCCGAGAAGAGAATCGAGCGAGGCGGCTTCGGCGGCCCGTTTGGCTTGCTGGGCCATGTCGTCGGCGACGGAGCGCGGCAACTCGGATGCGTTGCGGAGCAGGAGCGTCCGCTGGTTGGTGATCTTCGCGGTGGTGAGGGCGCGGGCGAGTTCGAGACACGCCGCCGGATCGTCGAAGCGCCGGACCTGGGCACGCCGGACCGCGGCGGAGGTCGGGCCGAGCGGGTCGAGGACGGTGACAGTGCGGCCGGCGGCGGTCATGAAGACGACCGGGATGCCACGGGACGCGAGCAGATGGATCGCCTGTGTCGAGGCGTGCACATTGCCGACGATGGCGAGCGACTCCGCGCCCGCGATGGGCATGTCTTTGACAGTGGCGCCGTCGCGATCTGTGAAGCGGAGGGACTGAGCGACAACGCCGACGCGGACGCCCTCACGCTGGGCGACGATGTGGATGCCGTCGTCGCGCGGCGGCCACATGCGGCGGGGTGGATCGGGAGACTCGCCCTCGATGGTGAGCGTGGCCCTCTGATGGTTGACCTCGTCGGGCAAGCAGACGGGCTGGAGCGAGCAGCGGGGGCACTTGGGGTCGTTCACGAGCGGGAAAGGGCGCGGCCCCGCGGCGGTAGCCTTGGCGGCTTCGAGCTCGGCGAGCGCGTCGCGGCGCAGAGCGTCATCGACAACGATTTCAACACGACGCCGCTCGGTTGCGTAGTAAAGCACGGCGTGCGGGACGCGGTAGCCGTGCTCTTCGAGCAGCAGGACCTGTAAACCCACCTGCACCCGATCGGTCGGCCACGGCTCGACGCGGTGGATCGGCACCTGCCCGGGCTCGTCCTCGTCGGTCAGCTCGGCATCGCCAAGCGTGAGACGGCGCGGGCGACCCTTGCGGTACTCGATGGGGACGGCGACCGGCGGCTCGCCCGGCGAACTCGGCTCGGTGATCTCCGCCAGGTCGAGCTTGCCCGTCAACGCGAGTCGCTCGCTGCTCAGATGCAGCGAACGAACGGGACGCGATTGTTCAGGGGCCGTGTCGTCGGGACTGGAGGATGCATCGGCGATCGGCTCGGGACGGCGTTGCTCGGGCGGGTCTGCGGCTTGTGCCCGCAGGCTTGGTTTGTCCACGCGTGTGTGAACGCTTGCGCCTTCCTCGGTATCGGCGGAGGGCACGAACACACCTTCAACCTGCATGAAGTAAAACAGGCGCGGGCAGTAGGCATGCTCGCCGATGTTCCGGGCTTGCCAGAGCTGGGTTGTGTCGTCCATGGAAAAACTCCCGTGTGCAAGCCGCCGCGGCGAGGTGTATTTGGTTGTCAAAGAAAATCGTGTCGGAGCTTGATCGTCGCTGCCGTCCGATCAGGCGATACAGACGGGCGGGGTGAAATTCGGTGTCTTTCCGACGAGGATTCGGCGGGTTCGGAAGACCGCCACGATACCCCGGGCACGCAGTTTGTTCATCAAGCCAGGGTCAATTGTGTCGCTCTGAAGCTCGCGAAAGGCGAGCACCGAGCGGAGTTGATCAAGCGTAATCGGATGCGTCCAGATGGGCCAGGTCCAGCGTGTGTTATAGCTGCGCTGGCCTGTGAACCCGAGCGTGTGGAGGGCGTCCTGATATGGAATAGATGTGAACACTGGAAAAGCTTCGATCGCGAGACGGT
Organism: Phycisphaerales bacterium; assembly: GCA_007693765.1. Lineage (GTDB taxonomy): Bacteria > Planctomycetota > Phycisphaerae > Phycisphaerales > UBA1924 > RECZ01. The sequence goes on from RECZ01000163.1 coordinate 3,024, forward strand.
TGGCGCCGAGCATGCCGCCCGCGCTCTTTCGGTTTGGATCGCCGGCGGGCTTGTTCCATTGGTGCGCGTGGCGTCGATCCTCGCTTGGATCAAGATGAAGCGATTGGTTGTCGAGAGCGTCGGCGTAGTCCCACGGGATAAAGAGGGTGCGTGCCAAGTGGCTTCGGTCTGTTCTCGCAATCACAGAGGTCAGATTGCCGTAGTGATAGTCGCGGCGGGTGGTCTGGAGTTGGTTGATGGCCGCGGGCGGGATCACATCGCTCGCGATCGCCGCGATCCAGTCCGCCTCGTCCCGGTTGGCAGCGATGGATGCGTTGACGGCGTCGCGGATGCGAGCTGATCGGGCCGCCGCGTCGTCATCGCTAAGCCATTCCAGCATGCGGATCGGATGTTCGTTGATGCTCTTGTGTAATCGAGTCTCGAGTAAGTCGAGTAACTCGGATTCTGACTGCACGGCGTCTTGCAGCCGCGGAACCCATGTGCCGTGCGAAGCCTCCCAGCGCAGACACGGCGGAGGCTGCGCGCGATCTCCGAGCAAACGGAACAGGCCGACAGCCGCCAGAAACCCGAGCGGGTTCGACCCATCGAGCCCCGGCAGCAGCAGACCTTCGGTGGACCCATTGCCTTGGCTCATGACGCCGCCTCCGTTGCGAGGTCCGTTGAACGTGACTCTGA
>RECZ01000013.1 GCA_007693765.1 Phycisphaerales bacterium
AGACCCACCCGGTCCCCCCGGTCCCCCCCGGCACGCGCGCCCCGATTTGACGCTCCCACCCCCCCAAGCCAACCTCTGCCCATGCTCGGGGGCCTCGCCGACGCCCGATCCGACCCGGCCGACGCCGCACCGCAAAGGCGCGGCCTCGTCTGCGCCGGCGCGCTGGCCGCGGGGATCGTCGGCGCCCACACGCTCGGCCTCGGCGCGCACGCCCCCTTCCTGATCTTCGCCCTCGCCTGCTGCGCCCTCGCGTGGACGCTCCCGCGCCGGGCCTCGCAGTGGTCGCTGGCGCTCGCCGCAGCGTGCCTCGGCGCGGGCTGGCTCGCCCTGCGCACGCAGCACGCCCCGCACGACGCCCTCGAACGCCACCTCGATGCGCACGAGCCCCGCCTCATCCACGCCGAGGGCGTGCTGCGACGCGACCCCGAAGCCACCCAGCGCCGCGGCGCCCTCGCGCGGTTCACCTTCCCGCTGCCGAGCGTGCGCATGGAGGTCCGCGTCGACACCCTGCTCGGCGGCGACGGTGAACGCATCCCCGCGCGCGGCCTGCTGTACGTGCGCACCGACAGCGCCCCACGCCCCGACCAACTCCGCGCCGGCGACCGCGTGCGTCTGCAGGGCTGGGCCACGAGCGTCGCCCCACCCGACAACCCCGGCGCGCCCGACATGCGCGCCTGGGCCGCGCAGGAACGCGTCGCCGGGTGGGCGCGCGTGCCCACGCAGGATCTCGTGCAGCGCATCGACGCGCCCGCCCCCGCGCTCACCGAGGCCCGCGCGCGCTTCCTGCGCCTGCGCGCCCAGGCCCGCGCCGCCGCCGGCGGCGCGCTCGACCACGCCGCGGGCGCGCACCGCGGCTGGGGCTCGCCCGAGAGCGACGCCATCCTCCGCGCCATCCTGCTCGGCGAGCGCGAACACGCCCTGCGCGACGTCCACGAGACGTTCACCCGCCTCGGCGTCGCCCACGTGCTGGCCGTGAGCGGGCTGCACCTGGGCATCGCGGCGTGGCTGCTGCTGATCGTGCTGCGCGCTGTGGGCTCGGGCGTCATGCGCTGGGAGGCGTTGCTCGTCGCGCTGCTGGTGCTCGCGTACCTCTTCCTCGTGCCCGTGCGCACGCCCATCGCGCGGGCCGCGATCATGACGCTCGTCTTCCTCGGCGCCGAGTCCACCGGGCGGCGCTACGACCGGATGAACATCCTCGGCTGGTCGATGGTGCTCACCCTGCTCTGGAAGCCGATGGACGTCTTCTCGCCCGGCTTCCAACTCAGCTATCTCTGCGTCGGCGCCCTCATCACCTTCACCACGCCGCTGCGGCTGCGCTGCTTCGGCCCCCCGCCCGCGCCCGACACGGTGCGCGCGCCCCGGCGCATGTGGGAGGGCGTGAAAGACGGCGCGTGCGCCTGCGTCGTGGCGTGGGTGGTGGCGACGCCCGTCGTGGCGCACCACTTCGGCGTGATCGCGCCCCTCGGCGCGCCGCTGAGCCTGCTGGGCGTGCCGCTCGCCGCGGCGGCGCTGGCGACGGGATTCCTCACCATGCTCGTCGGCGTGCTTGCGCCGCCGGCGCTGATCGTGCTGGCGCCGATGGTGCACGCCCCGCTGACGTGGATCGCGCACGGCGCGGCGTGGATCGACAGCGCCCCGTGGGCCGCCTTCGACACCCCCCGCGTCGGCGCGCTCCTCACCGTCGCCGGCGTGCTCGTGGGTGCGGCGTGGCTGCGCTCGGGAACGGTGCGCCTCCGCGCGTGGCGGCTGCACGCGGCCACGCTGCTGCTGGCGCTCTGGACCGGCTGGTCGTGGCTCGCCCCGGCGCTCGGGCGCGACGTCGTCCTGCGCATCGACATGCTCAGCGTGGGCGACGGCTCGTGCCTGCTCGTGCGCACGCGCGACGACGCCTTCCTCTGGGACTGCGGCTCCCTGCGCATCTCCATCGGCGAAGAGGAGGTCCCCCGCGCGCTGCGCGCGCTCGGCGCCCACCGCGTGCGCCGACTCGTCGTCAGCCACCCCGACCTCGATCACTACTCCGGCGCCGTCGACGCTGCGAGGCGCATCGGCCTGCGCACGCTCATCGTCGGCGAGGCCTTCACCGACGAGGCCGCGGCGCTCCCCCGCGGCCCGGTGGCGTTCACGCTCAACACGCTCACAAGCATGGGCGTGCGCACCGAGATCGTGCGCAAAGGCGACGACATCCCCCTCGGGGCCCTGCGCGCCGAGGTCCTCTGGCCGTCCGATCAGGCGACGCGCGCCGACACGACGCGGCTCTCGAGCAACGATGAATCGATCATCCTCCGCATCGGCGCGCCCACCGGCGCCGGCGAGCGCGTGCTGCTGCTCACCGGCGACGCCGAACGCATCGCCCTGCGCGCCCTGCTCGACCGCCCCGACCCGCCCCGCGCCCACGTCATGGAGATACCACACCACGGCAGCGCGGCCTACGCGGGCATCGCCGTGCCCTTCATCCTCGCCGCCGACCCCGACGTCATCCTCCAGTCCAGCGGGCGCTCCCGCCTCGACGACGACCGCTGGGCGCCCGTGCGCGGCGAACGCGAATGGCTCGTCACCGCCCGCGACGGCGCCGCGTGGGTGGAGTTCCTGCGCGACGGGAGCATCCGCGCCGGCGCCATGCGGGCGCCCGCACGCACCGTCACGCCGCGCCAAACCGCCCCCGCGCCCGCCGCGACGGGTACCCTGATGCACCCATGACCCTGCGCCTCCACAACACCCTCACCCGCAAGGCCGAGCCATTCACCCCGGCCGACCCCGCGCGCATCACGTTCTACACCTGCGGCCCCACCGTGTACGACTTCGCCCACATCGGGAACTTCCGCGCCTTCCTCGTGGCGGACGTGCTCCGCCGCTGGCTCGAGTCGCCGCTGTGCGCCGTGACGGAGCCGAACGGCGAGCCGCACGCCGGCCCGCGCAAGGTCGTCCACGTGATGAACATCACCGACGTCGGCCACATGACCGACGATCAGAACGTCGACGGCGCCGGCGAGGACAAGATGGAGGCCGCGAGCAAGCGGCTGCTCGAAGCGAAAAAGTCCGGCGCGCTCCCCCCGGGCGCCCCCGCGGACATCGACCCCGCCGACCCGTACGCGGTGGCCGCGTACTACGCCGACGCCTTCCGGCAGGACGCGAAACTGCTGGGTCTGAAGGTCGTCGAGGACGCCGAGCGCGACCCCGCGCGCATGCCCCGCGCCTCGGACAAGGTCGCGCAGATGATCGAGATGATCAGCGCCCTCATCGCCAAGCGCTGCGCCTACGTCGTGGGCGACCCCGGCATCCCCGGCACGGCGGTGTACTTCGACGTCTCGACGTTCCCCGAGTACGGGCGCCTCTCCGGCAACACGCTCGACACCCTGCGCGCCGGCGCCGGCGGCCGCGTGCGCGCCGACACGCAGTCGCAGAAGCGCCACCCCGCCGACTTCCTGCTCTGGAAGTGCGACCCCGCGCACGTGATGAAGTGGCCCAGCCCCTGGGGCGAGGGCCATCCGGGCTGGCACGTCGAGTGCAGCGCCATGGCCCGCGAGGCGCTGGGCGACGAGATCGACCTGCACTCCGGCGGCGAGGACAACATCTTCCCCCACCACGAGTGCGAGATCGCCCAATCGCGCTCCGCCACCGGCCGCCCCCGCTTCGCCCGCCACTGGCTGCACGTGCGCCACCTCATGGTCGAGGGCGAGAA
>RECZ01000141.1 GCA_007693765.1 Phycisphaerales bacterium
CTGATTGCGTACACGATGCTATTCGTGGGCTTGTCGAAAGTGGTGTATCGATCGGGTCGGCGTCGTCGGGGAGGTCGTCGGGGAAGGCGGCGCGCATGGCGCTGAGGAAGCGCTCGCGGAGGATGACGAGGGGATCGTGGGTGGGCGCGGGCATGGGGAGGCAGTGTATCGGGAGGGTGGGGAGGGATCGGTGCGGCGGGGTTTTGGGGGGATGAAGAAGCACCGACTTGCTGGGCAAGTCGGTGGCACGGGGGGGTGTGGCTGTGTTTGGGCGGTTGTGGTGGTTCGCACTACACAGCCTTCGGCTGTGTAGTGGCACCCTTCTGTGTCGTGGCGCCCTTGTCGTTCGCCGCGCGATCGTGCCACCGACTTCGTTTCGAAGTCGGTGTCTTGTTTGGCGCCTGATGTCACGTTGAACGCTGTGGGTGTGCGGCCGCTCCTTGATGGTGGCGGGCGGGGTGGTGTGCGGCGCCGCGACGCGGGGTTGTCGGGGGGGATGAAAAACACCGACTTGCTGGGCAAGTCGGTGGCACGGGGGGCGGGTGATTTTGGAGTGTGCCGGGAGTTCTGGGGCGCGACTGTTGCCCCCGCTCGCGCAGGGGCAACTTCCGGGGGGGTTAGCCTTGCTCGGGGGTGCGTTGTGCTTCGATGGCTTCGCGGAGGAGGTCGGCGCTGTTGGCGCGGTCGCCTTGTTCGTGGGCGTCGTTGAGGGCGTCGAGCGCGCCTTCGAAGTCGCCGAGGAGGTAGCGGAGGGCGGCGCTCATGAAGTGGGCGTCGGGGTCGCGGAGGCGGCGGGAGGCGCGTTCCTCGTAGCGTTCGAGGAGGTCGACCATGAGGGCGCGGAGTCGGTAGTCGTCGGGCACGCTGGCGCCGGCGGCGTCGAACTCGAGCGCGCGGCGCATGGCCCACACGGCGCCGCCGTCGTCGTTGCGCATGGCGGAGGCGAGGGCGTAGCCGACGCGGGGCTGGGCGTCGTAGAGGTCGCGCTCGGCGGTGCGGGCGAAGAGGCGGTGCGCCTCGCTGGGGCGCTCGAGAGCGAGCAGGCCCCATGCGCGATCGAGATCGTCGGCGCGGAAGCGGGCGTCGTCTTTTCGCGGCGCCGGGGCGCTCGTGGTCGTGCGCGGCGGCGGGTCGACGCGGCGCTCTTGGACGATGCGCCGCTCCTCGACCACGACACGCGGCGCCTCACGGTACACGACCTCACGCGGCGCCTCGCGGTACACGACTTCGCGCGGGCGCTCGACATAGACGATCTGCGGCGCGGGGCGTTCGACGAAGACGACATGGGGCTGCGCGACGTAGCGCGGGGCGCGGTGGAAGTTGTCGTGCACGGTGTAGCCGAAGCCGGTGGAGATGCTGGTGGAGCGCGAGACGTGGTGCGTCGATCCGATGCCGATCGAGAAGGACGAGCCCGAAGCGCGGTAGGGCGGGTGGTGGAAGCGGTGGGCGCCGTGGTGGACGTTGTAGACGGGTCGGTGGTGGTGGCGGCTGCGCGCGTGGTGGCGCGAGCTCGAACCGAAGGTGGCCCCGACGCTGATGAAGGAGGACGAGCGCGAGCCGCACCAGCCCGACGCGAACGCCTCGGGCGACGCGGGCCCGACGAGCAGGGCGACGGGCGCGATCGCGGTCAGGAAGGTTCGGATGTGCCGGGTGGACATGGGTCGCCTCCGAGGGTGGCCGCGGGGTGAGCGCGGCGGGAACGGGGTGGGCGCATGGGGCCGCGCAGGGACAGTCCGCCAATAGAGAAACGCGTGAGGGGGCGGGGTTGTTCCCCGTGTCGGGCTTCTGTGGGGGCGGAATTCGGGGTCGGGGGGTCGATCCCGCCCTCTGCGGCCGGGGGCGGGGGTGGGCGTGGTGCTCAGGCGTGGCTCAGGAGCAGCGGCGTGAGGTCGCTCGGGCTGGCGGCGATGGCGTCCGCGCCGGCGGCGCGGAGTTCGGGCTCGTCGCGGAAGCCCCAGAGGCAGCCGACGGTGAAGGCCTGAGCGTTGCGGCCGGTGCGCATGTCGGTGTCGGTGTCGCCGACGAAGGCGAGGCGGGCGGGGGTGGCTCGGAAGCGCTGGGCGATGGTGAGCAGGCCGGTGGGGTCGGGCTTAAGGGGGTAGCCGACGCCGTGGCCGGCGACTTCGACGAAGCGGTCGAGGCCGAACCAACGCTCGACGACGGCGACGGCCTCGGCGTGCTCCTTGTTGGAGAGGACGGCGAGTTGCACGCCCGCGCTGGCGAGGGCATCGAGCATGTCGGGCACGCCGTCGTAGGGCTTGGCGTATTGGGCGTCGGTCTTCTCGTCGCGCTCGCGGAAGCGGGCGATGAGGCGGTCGATGGCGTCGGGGTCGTCGCGGAACTGATGGTCGGTGGCGCGGTGGATGAGCATGGCGGCGCCGTCGCCGGCGAAGCGGCGGTAGGACTCGATGGGATGCGTGGGCAGGCCCTCGTCGCGCAGCACGCCGTTGGTCGCTTCGCAGATGGAGCGGAGGGTGTCGACGAGGGTGCCGTCGAGATCGAAGACGACGAGTTCGGGGGCGGGCATGAGGGGATGGTATGGGGAGGGGGGATTGGGGATTAGGCACTAGGGATTAGGCATCAGGCATCAGGCATTCGGGAGTAGGCAATCGGGGATAGGCATCGAGGCATCGAGGCATCGAGCAGAGGGGGGAGTCACCGACTTGCATGGCAAGTCGGTGGCACGAGAGATGCGAGCATCGCGCGTGGTAGACTTTGGGCGTGGAGATGCGTGCGCGGGATGTTGGTGTTGGTGGTGGCGGCGGGCGGCCGTTGGTGATTGGGTTGGCGGGGGGTGTGGGGTCGGGGAAGTCTGCGGTGGCGCGGGCGTTCGAGTCGTTGGGGTGCGTGGTGATCGATTCGGACGCCGAGGTGCGGGTGGCGCTGGAGCGGCCGGACGTGCGCGCAGAATTAGCGCGGTGGTGGGGGCCCGCGGTGCTGGCGCCGGACGGGAGCGTGAACCGCAAGGCGGTGGCCTCGATCGTGTTCACGAACGAGGCGGAGCGGAAGCGGCTCGAGGGGTTGATCCACCCGCTGTTGCGGCGGAACCGGGCGCAGGTGATCGAGGCGGCGTCGGGGCGTGGGGGCGATGTCCCGGCGGTGATTCTCGATGCGCCGCTGCTCTTTGAGGCGGGTCTGGTGGGTGAGTGCGACGCGGTGGTGTTCGTGGATTCGCCGCGGGAAATGCGGGTGGAACGGGTGCGTTCGTCGCGTGGTTGGGAGGCGTCGGAGCTGGACCGCCGGGAAAAATCGCAGGCCCCCCTTGAAGAAAAGCGGCGTCTGGCCGATTATGTGATCCAGAACGACGCGGACGAGTCTGCATTGCGGGCTCGCACCGCGGCCGTCTTTGAGCGTATAATGTCCGGACGGTAGCCCGAGCCCCATGGGGGACTTGGGCCCTCCCGTATTCCAGTCGCCACGCTTTTCTGATCGGCTCGGACGCTCGGCGCGTCGGGGTCGCGGGCGTGCCTGCGAGGGCGGGGTTTCCCATAGGGCGTCGATGTGCTTGTAGTTCGCACACGCCGCCACGCTCTGCGAATCACGCAGGGCCGCACTCATATCACCTTCCGACAACTTTTACTTGCATGATGTCGCCTGCTTCGGCTCCCGCTTCGGGGGCTGCGCGGGGGCGTCCAGAGACAGGAAATCGCGAACATGGCCAAGTCTTCCGCCGCGATCGAAGAGACGAAAACAGCGCCCAAGAGCGGGCGGAGCCGATCCGCGGGCGCATCGACGTCCTCGTCGGAGGGCTCTTCGGGCGCCAAGCAGCCGAGCGATAAGCCGGCCCAGCCGGCGCAGCAGCAGCCGGCGCGTCCGCCGCAACAGAACAGCGGCGGCGGGGGCGGGGGTGGCGGCAACCAAGGCGGCGGCAATCAGGGTGGGGGCGGCGGCGGCAACCAGGGTGGGGGCGGTGGTGGCGGGCAGCAGCGGCCGCACCAGCAGCACAATCAGCCGGGGCAGGGGCAGTCGCGCAAGAAGAAGAAAAAGAAGAAGAAGCCGGGCTCGGGCGGCGGCCCCGGCGGCGGCGGGGGGATGTACTTCGGGCCCCAGCAGATCCCGCAGCACCACCTGCCCAACGAGGACGAGCTGCAGCGCGAATCGGCGGAGCTCGACAAGCTCGCCGGGAGCAAGAAGTACAAGGACGCGGAGAAGACGGCGCTCGACATCGAGAAGATGCGCCGCATGGACATCGTGGGCCTGCACGAGATCGCCGAGGAGGAGGGCCTCAAGGACTTCCACCAGCTCGCGCGGCAGGAGCTGATCTTCCGCATCCTCAGCAACCGCTCAGAGCAGGGCACGATCCTCTTCGGCGAGGGCACGCTGGAGATCGCGCCCGAGGGCTTCGGCTTCCTGCGCAGCCCCGAGTACTCCTACCTGCCGGGCATCGACGACATCTACGTGTCGCCCTCGCAGATCCGCAAGCACGGGCTCAAGCGGGGCATGGTCGTCCGCGGCGTGATCCGCACGCCCAAGGAGCAGGAGAAGTACATCGCGATGCTGCGCGTCGACAGCGTGAACGGGCGCGACCCGTCGGTGATCCAGTCGCTGTCGAACTTCGAGGACCTCACGCCGCTGCACCCCGAGGAGCGGTACGTGCTCGAGACTGCGCCGGACCAGATCGAGATGCGCATCGTCGACCTCGTGGCGCCCATCGGCAAGGGGCAGCGCGGCCTGATCGTGGCGCCGCCGCGCACGGGCAAGACGGTGCTGCTGCAGAAGATGACGCAGGCGATCACCAAGAACGCACCGGGCGTGAAGATCATCGTGCTGCTCATCGACGAGCGGCCCGAGGAAGTGACGGACTTCAAGCGCAACACGGCGGAGGGCGTGGAGGTCATCGCCTCGACGTTCGACGAGCAGTCGTCGCGCCACGTGCACGTGGCGGAGATGGTGATCGAGAAGGCCAAGCGCACGGTGGAGTTCGGCGACGACGTGGTGATCCTGCTCGACTCGATCACGCGTCTGGCCCGCGCCTACAACAACGAGATGCCCCACTCGGGCAAGATCATGACGGGCGGCATCGACTCGGGGGCGCTGCAGCGGCCCAAGAAGTTCTTCGGCGCGGCCCGCGCGATCGAGAACGGCGGCTCGCTGACGATCCTCGCCACGGCGCTCGTGGACACGGGCTCGAAGGCGGACGAGGTGATCTTCGAGGAGTTCAAGGGCACGGGCAACAGCGAGCTGCACCTCGACCGGAAGCTGGTCGAGAAGCGCATCTGGCCCGCGATCGACATCGCGGCCTCGGGCACCCGCCGCGAGGAGCTGCTGCTGGACCCGAAGGAGCTGGAGCTCGTCTACCGCCTGCGCAAGGTTCTCAGCGACATGAACGTCGTGGAGGCGATGGAGCTGATGAAGAACCGCCTGGGCAAGGTGAAGACGAACGCGGAGTTCCTGGTGACGATGAATCTGGGGTGAGCGGGAGCGGCGGCCCTCGTCGATCGCCGCACCATCAACGCGCCTTCGTGCCACCGACTTCGTTTCGAAGTCGGTGTTTTTACTTTTGAGGAGATTTGTTTGTGCGCTGTGGGTGTCCGGCTAGTTCTTGATGGGGACGGGCCGGGTGGTGCGCGGTGACGCAACGCACCGACTTCGGGGCGAAGTCGGTGGCACGGGGGGGGGTGTGGATTTGGGCGGTTGTGGTGGTTCGCACTACACAGCCTTCGGCTGTGTAGTGGCACCCTTCCTGTGTATTGGCGCCCTACTTACCTTGCGGGATCAGCGGGCGATGAGGGGGGTGTAGGTTTCGCGGAGTTGGCGGAGGTAGGCGTCGCCTTGTTCGGCGATGTCGTCGTGGAGGAGGAAGGGGTTGGGGGTGTCTTCGCCGCCCCATTCGTGGATGATGCGGCCGCGGTGGATGAGGGCGGTGGTGGGGGAGGCGGGCCAGGCCCAGTCGGGGATGTCGAAGGTGCGCAGGTCGGCCTTCTGGAGCAGCAGCACGCGCAGGTGGGGCGTGGCGTTGACGTCCTCGTCGGTGGTGTACATGAGCATGGTGGGCTGGAAGCGCATGCACACTTCGCAGAAGGGGTCGTAGACGAAGATCAGCCACGCGGGGTCGTTGGCGCCGGCGGTCGCGGCGGCGCGGAGGTCGGCCATCCACTCGGGCTCGGGGGCGCCCTCGAGGAAGCGGTCGGCGACGCGGGGCAGCAGCAGGAGCGCGCCGGTGGCGCCGAGGTCGATGGGGTCGAAGTCGGGCGGTTCGGCGGCGTCGGCGGCTTCGCCGGGGGCGGGCGCGGCGGTTTCGCGGTCCGGGGGCGGGGCGATGTCTTTGAAGCGGTCGCCGAGGCGGAAGGTGCTGGCGGGTGGCGGGGCGGTGGCTTTGGAGTAGAGGGCGCCGGCGACGACGAAGGGCACGAGGGCCGCGGCGGTGAGGGCGAGGAGGTTGCGCTGCGCGCCCAGGGCGCGGGCGAGTGCGATGGCGGCGATGACGATGAGGGTGTCGAGCGTCAGCGTGACGGCGGGCGGGATGCTGAGCTTGCCGAAGCAGCCGCAGGAGCCGGCGCCGATGAGCAGCAGGTGCAGCGTGACGCCGCTGAGGGCGGCGAAGAACGCGGCCGTGCAGAGCCAGGTGATGCGCCAGCGGTGGAAGACGAGGATGAGCGCGGCGATGAGGCCCTCGAAGCCGGCGAGGGCCTTGTCGTGCGCGGGGATCTCGGAGAGCGGCTTGGAGAGCAGCTTCATCGTGGCCGCGAAGGCGAGGAGCGCGGCGACGAAGACCGCGGCGCCGAGGGCGGCGCGTTGTGCGCGCGTTCCCCGGCGGCGTGGTTTGGGGTCAGGGTTGCGGTCGTTGCGCTGGGCGCTCTCGCTCACGAACGCGGGCCCTCATCGCGGACGGCGCGCATGAAGACGTTGAACTTCTGCTGGTGGTCCTGCCAGTCGATGACCGCCGCGGGGGTGAGGAGGCCGGAGGCGGTGCTGCGGATGCCGACGCGCACGCGGAGCTCGACGCCGTCGGATTCGGGCTTGACTTCGACGAGGTCGAAGGTGACGTCGGGGTGGTTGGAGGTGAGCGTGGGGAGGGCCTCGATGCGCCGCCCGGCGAGCCGGATGGTCACCTCGGCGCTGGCGCCGGGGGCGACGACGCCGAGGATGGCGCGGTCTTCGGCGAGGCGCCACGGTGCGCGGGGGTTGGGGATGTTCTTCTGCGCCAGTTCCTGGTTGACGACGCGGAGGTCGATGATGGGGGCGCGGGGGTGGTCGGTCTCGACGAGCCACCACATGGGGAGGTCGGCGCCGGCCACGCCGGTGAAGTCGTAGCGGATGGTGTATGAGTTGCGCGGCGCCTCGGACTCGGGGTCGAAGCCGACGTACCTCACGGTCTCGTTGTTGGTCGAGAGCACGGTGAAGGGCTTGTCGTCGACGGACTCGAGGAAGATCTCGCCGGTGCGCTGGATGCCGATGGCGTTGACGAAGATGGGGTTGGCGCGCACGCCGTAGGCGACCTCGGCGGTCACCCACACCTCGTAGGGCATGGCGTAGCCGTCGACCCAGATGCGCACGGAGCGCTGCTGGCCGCCGAGGTTGCGTCCGGCGGTGAGGGTGGCCTCGAGCGGCATGGACTCGCCGGGCTGGAGGACTTCCTTCTCGAGGTCGGCGACTGTGCAGGCGCAGCTCGACGCGGTGCGGGAGATGCGGATGGGCTCGTCGCCGGTGTTGGTGAGTTGCGTCGTGCCGGTGACGACGGCCTCGGGGTCGATGAAGCCGAGCTTGATCTCGCGGGGCGAGGCGCGGAGGGGCGGGATCGCGCGGCGTTCCTGCTGGGCGCCGGGGACCTGCTCGGGCATGTCGGCCGGGCGCACGGGGCCCTGCTGGGCGTGGGCGGCGACGCCTGCGCAGGCCGCGAGGGCCAGGCAGAGGGTCAGACGACGGGCGAGACGCCCGGGCGCGGTGGCCGGGGCACGATCCTGCAGGCGGTTATCCATGGTTCGGTACGCTCCTCGCGTCGAGTATAGGGCCGGCTCCGCGGCGGCCAAGTGCAATTGCGCCGCCGCAGCGGGGGCGCGCCGTGTTGTTCTGAGATGCGCGACCGCCGGTGCGGGTTCCCGGTGGGGCTGATCGGGGGGCGGCGGTGTGTGGGTATGGATCGGGGCGGGCGCGGCGTGGGTGGAGCCAAGGGCCGGGATCGGCCCCCGGCGTGTGGTGGGGAGGGACGTATCATGCGGCCTTCACCGATCATGAGGCCATCTGCATGCTCAGAATCTACCCGTTCAAGGCCGTGCGACCCCGTCCCGACGCCGCGAAGGACGTCGCTTCGGTCCCATATGACGTGGTCAGCCGCGAGGAGGCGAGGGCGCTGGGCGAACACGCCCCGGACAGCTTCATCCACGTGGTCCGCGCCGACGCGGACATCCCCGACGATGTGAGCCCCTACGACCGGCGGGTGTACGAGTTGGCGAAGGCCAATTTCGAGCGGCTGTGGCGCGGGGGCGTGCTGCTGCAGGAGGACGAGCCCCGCCTGTACCTGTACAGGCAGCAGGCGACGATCGGCGGGCGAGAGCTATCCCAGACGGGGCTGGTGTGCTGCGTGCACGTGGAGGACTACGACAAGGGGCGGATCAAGAAGCACGAGAAGACGCGCAAGGAGAAGGAGGACGACCGCACCAACCACGTGCTGGCGCTCAACGCCAACGCGGGGCCGGTGTTCCTGGCGCACCGGGCGAGCGGCGAGATCGATGCGCTGGTCCGCGGCGCCTGCGAGGGCGAGCCGCTGTACGACTTCGTGGCCGTCGACGGCGTGCGGCACACGGTGTGGGTGGTCGATCCGGCGCAGGAGCAGGCGTTTCTCGAGGCGTACGGGTCGCTGGAGGCGATGTACGTGGCGGACGGGCATCACCGCAGCGCCAGCGCCTCCCGGGCCGCGGCGGAGCGGCGCAAGGCCAACCCCGGGCATACGGGCGCGGAGGAGTACAACCGCTTCATGGCGGCGGTGTTCCCGGCGGATCAACTCACGATCCTGCCCTACAACCGCGTGGTGACGGACCTGCACGGGATGGACGACGCGGAGTTCCTGGCGAACCTTGAGGAGGCGTGCGCCGTCACCCCGACGAGCGACCCCGTGCCGGGGCGCGCGGGCGTGTTCTGCGTGTTCGTGGGGGGCGAGTGGCACGCGTGCGCGTTCCAGGAATCGTCGATCGACCACGCGGACCCGATCGCGTCGCTGGATGTGAGCCTGCTGAGCGAGCGCGTGCTGGAGCCGATCCTCGGCATCGGCGACGTGCGGACGGACCCGCGGATCGATTTCGTGGGCGGCGGGCGCGGCGCTGAGGCGCTGCAGAAGATGGTGGAGACGGGCAAGGCCGCGGCGGCGTTCAGCATGCACCCGACGACGATGGAGCAACTGCTGGCGGTGTCGGACGCGGGGATGATCATGCCGCCCAAGAGCACGTGGTTCGAGCCCAAGCTCCGCAGCGGGCTGCTGGTCCATATGCTTGACTGACGGGGGGAGCCGGATCGTCGTCCGGACGGCGCTGAAAGGCGGCGCCGACCGGGGCGTTCCCGATGGGGCCGCGGCCCCTTCGGACGACGTGGACGGAGCGCAGGGCGATGAAGGTTCTGATCGCGGACAAGTTTGATGCGAGCGGCGTCGAGGCGCTGGGGGCGATGGGCTGCGAGGTCGTGAACGCGCCGGACACGGGCGCGGACGCGATGGCGGACGCGGTGCACGAGCATCAGCCGGACGTGCTGATCGTGCGGGGCACGAAGGTGCCGGCGCCGGTGTTCGAGAAGGGCAAGAAACTGGCGCTGGTGATCCGCGCGGGGGCGGGGTACGACACGATCGACGTGAACGCGGCGTCGGCGCAGGGCGTGTTCGTCGCCAACTGCCCGGGGAAGAACGCGATCGCGGTCGCGGAGTTGGTGTGGGGGCTGATCCTGTGCTGCGACCGGCGCATCCCCGATCAGACGATGGATCTGCGCGAGGGGAAGTGGAACAAGAAGGAGTACTCGAAGGCGAAGGGCCTGCACGGGCGCACGCTGGGGATCGTGGGCCTCGGTCAGATCGGGATCGAGGTGGCGAACCGGGGCAAGGCGTTCGGGATGCGCGTGGTGGTGTGGTCGCGGTCGCTCACCGACGAGAAGGCCAAGTCGCTGGGCGTGGAGCGGCGCCCGACGCCGATCGACGTCGCCCGCGAGGCGGACGTGATCAGCGTGAACGTCGCGGCCAACGCGGAGACGAAGAAGCTGATCAACGCGGAGTTCTGCGCCGCGATGCGCGAGGGTGCGTACTTCGTGAACACCAGCCGCGGCAGCGTGGTGGACGAGGATGCGCTGCTCAAGGCGATCCGCGAGAAGGGCGTGCGCGCGGGGCTGGACGTCTTCGAGAACGAGCCCGGGCAGGCGGTGGCGTCGTTCGAGAGCGTGCTGGCGAAGGAGCCGGGCGTGTACGGCTCGCACCACGTCGGGGCGAGCACGGACCAGGCGCAGGGGGCGATCGCGGACGAGGCGGTGCGCATCCTGCGGGTGTACATGGAGACGGGCGAGGTGGAGAACGTGGTGAACCGCTGCGCCAAGAGCCCGGCGACGCGCCTGCTCACGGTGCGCCACCGGAACAAGCCGGGCGTGTTGGCGGGCGTGTTCAACGCGCTGAGCAAGGCGGAGATCAACGTCGAGGAGATGGAGAACATGATCTACCACGGCGCGGAGGCGGCGTGCGCGCGGATCCGGCTCGACGCGGAGCCGGCGCGGGAGATCGTGGACGAGATCGCTGGGTCGTCCAAGCACATCCTGGCGGTGGACCTGTCGGCGATCGATTGAGCGCCGATCCGTGGCGGCCCCGGCTCGCTGAGCCGGGGCTTAGGAGCACCGGAAGATCGAAGATCACGGCTCGAAGAGCCGTGCCACCTGAAGAGCCTTGCCACAACGATGACATCGACCGCCGCGAGGGGTCATTTTCGAGGACGAACGATGAGCGAGCGCGTGTTCAACTTTTCCGCCGGTCCTGGGTGTCTGCCCGAGAGCGTTCTGAAGCAGGCGCAGCGCGACCTGTGGGACATCGACGGCTCGGGCGTCGGCATTCTCGAGCACAGCCACCGCGGCAAGGTGGTGGACAAGGTGTTCGACGAGGCGCAGGCGGACTGCCGCGCGCTGGCGGGCATCCCGGAGAACTACAAGGTCATGTTCCTCACCGGGGGGGCGTCGGCGCAGTTCTACATGCTGCCGATGTCGTTCCTGAAGAAGGACCAGACGGCGGACTACATCAACACCGGGGTGTGGTCGACCAAGGCGATCAAGGACGCCAAGCGCTACGGCGGCGCGCACGTCGCGGCCAGCAGCGAGGACCGCAACTTCTGCTACATCCCCAAGGCGGACGCGATCCGCTGGTCCGGCTCGCCCCGGTACGCGCACTTCACTTCGAACAACACGATCTTCGGCACGCAGTGGCGGGCCGAGCCGCGGGCGCCGGAAGGCGTGCCGCTGATCTGCGACGCCAGCAGCGACATCTTCAGCAAGCCGATCGACGTGACGAAGTACGCGCTCATCTACGCGGGGGCGCAGAAGAACCTCGGGCCGGCGGGGGCGACGCTGGTGATCGCGCGGGAGGACTTCATCGAGCAGGGTTCGGAGGACATCCCCGAGTTGCTGCAGTACCGCACCTACGCGGCCAACGACAGCCGCGCCAACACGCCTCCGGTTTTCGCGGTGTACATGGTGGGTCTGGTGTTCAAGTGGATTCTCGAACAGGGCGGCCTCGACGCGATGCGGGCGCACAACGAGGCGAAGGCCAAGCCGCTCTACGACTATCTGGACGGCTCCTCGTTCTTCAACGCCACGGCGGACGCCGACAGCCGCTCGCTGATGAACGTGTGCTTCCGCGCCCCCAGCGAGGAGTTGGAGAAGGCGTTCATCGCCGAGGCGACCAAGGCGGGCTTCGACGGCCTCAAGGGGCACCGCTCCGTCGGCGGCATGCGGGCGAGCATCTACAACGCCTTCCCACCCGAGGGCGTGGTGCGGCTGGTGGAGTTCATGGAGAAGTTCGAGAAGCGGCATGGGTGAGGGCGGCGCACGCGCATCGGGGGGGCGGGCGTTCCTCACGGCGCGGTGGCGCGACCTGTGCATCCTGAGCTACGCGGTGGACGATGCGCTGTTGCGCGATCGCCTTGCGCCGGGGCTCGAGCTCGATCGGCTGCGCGGGCGGGCGTTCGTGTCGCTGGTGGCGTTCGATTTCGTCGAGACGCGCGTGCTGGGGGTGGCGTGGCCGGGGCTGCGGTCGTTCCCGGAGATCAACCTGCGGTTCTACGTGCGTCGCGGCGACCGGCGGGGCGTGTTGTTCGTGCGCGAGTACGTGCCCAGCCGACTGGTGAGCGTGGTGGCGCGGCTGCGCTACAACGAGCCGTACCGCGCGGCGTCGATGCGGAGCGCGGTGACGCGCGCGGGGGACTCGGTGCGCGCGGAGCACTCGATCACGGTCGGCGGTCGCGCGCACACGATCCGCGTCGAGGCCGACGCCGCGACGCGGACGCCGCGCGAGGACAGCGACGAGCACTGGTTCAAGGAGCACCGGTGGGGCTACGGCGTGTCGCGCCGCGGGCGGCTGCTGGAGTACGAGGTCATTCACCCCGTGTGGGAGGTGCGCGACGTGCGCCGTGTGGAGTTGGATGTGGATTGGGCGGCGCTGTACGGCCCGGAGTGGGGCGTGATGCGCGGGCGTGAGCCGGACTCGGCGGTGATGGCGGTGGGTTCGGGCGTGGAGGTGCATCCGATCCGGCGGCGGGTGCGCGGTTAGCGGGTGTCGCGCCTGCGCGGGCGTTCCGCCCGGGGTTGGGATGCAAACAA
This sequence comes from Phycisphaerales bacterium, assembly GCA_007693765.1. Classification (GTDB taxonomy): domain Bacteria; phylum Planctomycetota; class Phycisphaerae; order Phycisphaerales; family UBA1924; genus RECZ01. Next base: position 12,769 of record RECZ01000141.1, read on the forward strand.
CGTGCGAACAAATTTGCGTCGTGCTGGCGTCGTCGTGCCGTTCCGTATTGTGCGTTCGTCCGGGCTGGAACGCGGTCGTCGGGGGCGTCGATGTATCGTCGATTCAGGTATTGGTTATCGATCGTCGATAGTGTATATTGTGATCGATACGGGGCCGTGGGTGAGTCCGGTTCCGCAGCGTTTCTGGCACAGATTCGGCTGCAGAAAGGGGATTCGACATGCGAAACGAAAGGCATGGCGTGCGGAGCGCGGGACGTGTCTCCGTGATGGTCGCGGCGTTGTCGCTCGGCGCGGTGTGGGCGGCGGCGCCGGCGTTCGGTTGGTCGTGGCTCGAGGATATTTTCTCGGGACCGGCGACGGACCGCATCTGTCCGGATGCGTGCTCGGGTCCGGCCATCGTGAGCTGTCGCGGCACGCACTTTGCAGGTTGCATGTGCACGGGGATGTTTGACCCGCGTTTCCGGTGCGTACGGATCAACGACCCGAACCAGGGACAGCATCCGTGCTGACGCCCGGGCGGCCGCCGCCCGATGGGAGAAACGCGGATGACGACGAAGGAGCGCAAAGCGATCGCGTCCGTGGGGGTGCTCGTCGTTGTGTACGGCGCGCTGCTCCTGTGGGTGTGGCCGATCCGCGGGCTGGACGCGTGGCTTGTGCGCGATGCGGAGGCGAACCTGCGCGCGGCGCCGCTGGGCGCGGAGCGGGCGTCATTGCAGGATGACGCCGACGGCGCGCGCATGAAGGCGTTGTGGTGCAGCGCACTGTGCGAGGACGAGCTCGCGGAGGCCGCGGCGTGGCACGGGGGCGGCGCCCGCGAGGCGGTCGAATCCGGCCTCGATCACGCGTGGCGGTTCCTGCGGCACGTGTCGTCGGACGATCCGGAGGCGTACGCCTCGTGGGCGGAGGCGCAGGGCCTGCGTGCGCGGTTCCCGCACCCGGATCGATGGGGCCACGAACACTGGGCGCAGCGGTACGAGCGGCTGATGGGCGAGCCGGCGCCCCCGGGCCTCGATGCGCGCACGTACGCGCTGGCCGCGATGCGCGCGCACAACGCGCAGCAGGGCGGGGTGATGCACCTGCGGTCGCTGCTGCTCGATGAGGGCGCGGTGCACGTGACGGTGTCGCGCGCGGACCGGCGCGGGCACGGGTTCGAGTACAAGTCGCTCTCGCGCCTCAGCGGTCTGGGGGGTGATTTCTGGTACGGCCCGATCGCCTTGGGCTGGCACAACTTCTGGACGCCGGCGCTCGGCGTCAAGGAGTTGATCGAGCGCGACGGCGCCGTGCTCGTGATGCGCGTCAACGCGGTGGCGATCAGCGCCAGCGGGCAGGTGGCGCCGCTGCACATGCACCTGTATCTCGACCGGCGCGCGGGGACGTGGCGGGTCTCGATGGTCGGGTTCGGGAACATCGCGCGGGACGTGATGCTGGGGGTGTTCTGATGTCGCCGGGGGTCGGACGCGCGGCGCGGTGGTGGGGCGCGCTCGCGATGGTGTTCTGCGCGCTGTTCCTGTTCGCGGCGGCGGCGAAGGTCTCGGCGGGGTTGTTCACGTCGCTCGAGCCGCTGCACCGGACCGTCGTTCGGCTGACGTCGCTCTCCGACGGCGGCGCGCGGGCGCTGGGGGTGGGGCTGGGCGCGTGGGAGTTCGCGCTGGGATTGGCGCTGGGGCTGCGGCTCTCGCCGCGGCTCGTTTCGATCGCCACGGCGGCGACGCTGTTGGTCTTCACGGTGGCGATGGCGCGGCTGGCGTCGCTCGAAGGGGCAGAGGGGTGCGGTTGTTTCGGGGAGAACTGGCTGGCGGGCGCCTTCGGGTGGGACGCGAGACAGGCGAACCTCGCGGGGCTGGCGCGCAACGTCGTGCTGCTGGCGCTCTGCGTCCCGCTGGTGGCGTTGTCGTGGCGGGTTGCGCCCACGGGCGGCGCGCACGATGCGCCCGGGCACGATCACGGCGCGGCCGACGCGTTGCGGTGAGCGCGCCGGCGCCAGCGCGACGCCGGTGTTCGGTCAGTCGATGAAGCGCATGCGCCCGGTGTCGGGGACGAAGGGGAAGCGGGCGTTGCCGAGATTGGCGCTCTGGGTGGCGGGCCAGAAGCAGATGAACGCGCGGCCCATCATGAACTCGCGGGGGATGACGCCCAGCGGCAGGTCTTCGTCGATGAAGCGCAGCACCCACGGGTCCACGGTGTCGATGAGGCGGCTGTCGGTGCTGTTGGCGCTGTTGTCGCCGAGCAGGTAGTAGTGGCCCTCGCCGAGGGTGGCGACGTTGGCGGGGTGCGTGCCCAGAGCGGGCATGCCCGCGGGCTCGCCGGAGCGGTACCACGTGGGCACGTACGACACATCACGGTCGAGGCCGACGCGTTGCAGCGTGAGCGCGCCGGTGTTGGTGAACGTCCAGCCGAGGGCGAGCGGGGCGCGGTAGATCGCGGGGTTGGCGAGGGGGTTGTTGCGCCCGTTCTCGAGCAGCTCGGCGATGGCCGCGGCGTCGAGGCCGGTGGCGTGCTCGAGGCGCTGCATGGGGTCCCAGTCGTAGTCGGCGCGGACGACGGCCTTACCGCCGATGCGCAGTTGCAGGGATTGATCGACGTGCCACACCTCGATGGTCGTGGCGCGCCCGGCGGGTAGTGCGGGCGCCGCGGCCTCTGCGAGGGTCGTCCACGCGGCGGCGCCGGTGTCGGGTCGCATCTCGATGGCGGCGCGTGATCCACCGTCGTGCGATGCGCGGAAGACGTGGCCACGGGCGCGGAGCTCGAAGGCGAAGCCGGCGCCCTCGCGCTCGGGCTCGACGGCGGCGTGGGCGCGGATGTCGGCGGTGGGGAAGCGCGGGAAGACCCAGCGGGGCACGTCGTTGTAGGGCTGCCAGTCGGTGATGGGCCAGTTGTCGAGGTCCCACGTGAGGGTGGCCGCGCCCCCGCCCCCGGAACCGCCCCCGCCCCCGGCCCCGGAACTAGACCCGGGGGTCCATGTGTAGATGCGCCCTTCGGTGTTCCAGCCTTGGCCGCGCCAGGGGCCGGTCCATGCGCGGCCGTCGAAGACGGGGTCGATGGGGGCGCGTTCGCTGGAGAAGAGCGGCCACCACAGCGCGTTCTGCACGCGCTCGGGCTTGCGGGCGATGCGCCAGGCCGACCAGTCGTCGGTCGCGGCGTCGGCGTCGGCGATGAAGGCGTCGCCGTCGACGAGCCAGACGCGTTCGCCGGGCATGCCGATGAGGCGCTTGATGTAGTTCTCACGCGGCGAGGAGGGCCACTTGATGACGACGACGTCCCACCGCTTGGGGTGGTAGAGCGGGTTGTACTTGATGATGGCGATGCGGTCGCCGGCGCGGAGGCGCGGGTTGGCCTCGATGCGCGGGCGGTTGGTGGAGGGGTCCGTCACGCGGACGCCGGAGCGGGCGTCGGGCCAGGGGTTCACGGCCCAGTCGACGCCGGTGTCCGGGCTGTGGAAGCGCATGTGCTGGCCCATGAGCGTGGGCGCCATGGAGCCGGTGGGGATGTGGAACGTCTCGAGGAAGAACCCCCGGAAGACCAGCACCACCACGAACGAGATGATCAGCCCGATGGTGGCGGTCTTGACGGATTCGCGCTCGTGCGGCGTGCTGGCGGAGGACGGTTCGGGCATGGGGGAGAGGATAGGGGATGGGGGGAGGGGAGTGGGGGTGGGCGTTTAGGAGGGGGATGTAACCGGGCAGGGAGAAGACACCGACTTGCCTTGGGGCAAGTCGGTGGCACGGGATATAGAGGCGGTCGTGCGTGGCGACACCTTCTCCGGGTGCCACTACTCCCCGAAGGGGAGTAGTGGTTGAGCGTTGGTCGCACAGGTTGCACGCGGCACGCCTGCCGCTGCGCGGTCAGGCATAGCACCCTTAGTTGGGAGTGGCACTTGGGGTGAATCGCGGATTCGTGAAGAGCACTACACAGCCTTCGGCTGTGTAGTGGCACCCCCAGTGGGCGGTGGCGCCGACATCTCCGGGTGCCACTGCTCACCCGAAGGGGAGCAGTGGTTGAGCGATGGTTGCACAGGTTGCACGCGGCACGCCTGCCGCTGCGCGGTCAGGCGTGGCGCCCCCCTCTACCACCGGCCTCTCCCCCGGGGGGAGAGGGGTGAGGGTGGGGCGTCCGGTTGGTGCGGGTTTCTCTCTCGCAATGGAGCGGACCGGGATCGAACCGGCAACCCCTAGCTTGCAAAGCTAGTGCTCTCCCAATTGAGCTACCGCCCCGAGGGGTGAGGGAATGATAGCGGGGGTGGGGGTCGGGATAGGAAGGCATCGAGGCAGCAAGGCATCGAGGCATCGAGGCATCGAGCAGAATGGTGGGAGGGAAGAGGAGGGGGGGAAGCACTCCACAGCCGAAGGCTGTGGAGTGGCGCCCGGAG
>RECZ01000012.1 GCA_007693765.1 Phycisphaerales bacterium
TGTGGCGCGGGAGGGGGGAGGGAGAAGGGAGGTGTTGGGGAGTAGGCAGTAGGCGGTAGGCATCAGGCATCAGGCATCAGGCATTAGGCATTCGGGGGGAGAAGAGAGAGGTTGGGGAGGACACGGGCGGGACGCCCGTGCCACGAGGTGGGGTAGGGGGAGAGCACGACTGCCGCTGCGCGGTCAGGCGTGGCGCCCCATGTGTGGCGTGGCGTTCGGGGGTTGGGTGTTTTGTGAAGAGCACTACACAGCCTTTGGCTGTGTAGTGGCACCCAGATTTGGCGCCCTCTGTCGGGTGTGGCGCCCGGGGTGGGTGGGGCGAGTAGGATCGGGGCATGCTTGAGACACTTGGGATCGCGCGCGATCTATTGATTGTGATCATCGGGTTCAGCCTGGTGATCGTGGTGCACGAGTTGGGGCACTTTTTGGCCGCGCGGTGGGCGGGTGTGCGGGTGGACCAGTTCGCGGTGGGGTTCGGGCAGGCGCTGGTGTCGTTCCGGAAGGGGATGGGGTTCCGGCGGGGTTCGACCACGCGCGAGTACGCGGCGATGCACCCCGAGGCGCGGGCGGCGGTGAGCGAGACGGAGTACCGGCTCAACTGGCTGCCCTTCGGGGGGTACGTGAAGATGCTGGGGCAGGACGATCTGTCTCCCGGGGCGACGGCGGGCGCGGCGGACAGTTATTCGTCGAAGCCGGTGTGGAAGCGGATGATCATCATCAGCGCGGGGGTGGTGATGAACGTGGTCCTCGCGGCGGTGTTGTTCGTGTTCGTGTTCATGGTGGGTCTGCGGGCGCCGCCGCCGACGGTGGGCGATGTGGCGGCGGGCACGCCGGCGGCGCGGGCCGAGGTCGTCAACGCCGCGGCGACGGGCGTGAAGGAGCCCGGGCTGCGCCCCGGTGATCGCGTGGTGCGTGTCGGTTCGCGCGAGTTGGCCTCGTTCAACGATCTGGCGCTGGCGGCGGCGATGTCGAAGCGTGATCGCCCGGTGGATCTCTTCGTCGAGCGCGAGGGCGTGGCGGAGTTGGTGCATCTCCGCGCCACGCCGGAGGAGAGCCGCACGACGCGGCTGCTGCAGTTCGGGGTGGGGGCCGCGGCGTCGCCGGTGTTGTTCGGGGAGGGGTCGCTGACGTCGCGCGAGCGGGCGCTGGTGCGGTCGAGTCTGGAGGCGGCGGGGCTGGGGGGCGTCGAGCCGGGGTCACGGCTGGTGCGCGTGAACGGTGAGGATGTGGGCTCGCCTCGGGCGCTGGTGGAGGCGGTGAAGGGCACGGGCGGCGCGCCGGTTCGGGCGACGTTCGTGGGCGCTGATGGTGAGGAGACGACGGTCGCGATCGAGCCGGAGCCGGCGCTGGCGTCGGTGCGGGTGGTGATCGACGACGACGGGGCGTTCCGCGTCGACCATCTGCTGGGGCTGACGCCGGTGCTGCGTATCGGCGAACCGACGAGCCGGGGCGAAGGGCTGGGGCTGCGCGCGGGGGATGTGTTCGCGCGGATCGGGAGCGTGGAGTGGCCGTCGTTCCCGGCGGGGTTGGCGGAGATCCGTCGTCACGCGGGGCGCGATCTGGAGATGGTGGTGGTGCGCGACGGGAGGTACGTCACGCTGTCCGTCTCGGTGACGCGGGGCGGGACGGTGGGATTCGGGACGTCGGATGCGCGGGAGGTCTCGGCGCGCACCAGCGGGGCGCCGGATCGGGGGCGGGTGTCGCTCGCTGAGGGCGAGCGCGGCGACGCGTTCGCGGCGGCGCGGCTGGGTCTGCCGCCGGGGTCGGTGATCGTGGAGGCGGGGGGCGAGGGCGTGACGGATTTCGCGTCGCTGCGGGCGGCGCTGCGGGCGGCGACGGCCGCTGCGCACGCGGCGGGAACGGGCGCGACGGTGGAGGTGGCGTACCGGCTGCCGCTGGGCGCATCGCCGGACGACGGCCCGGTGGAGCGGTCATCGTGGTCGCTGGAGGCGGGGGACGTGGCGGCGCTGCACGCGCTGGGGTGGTCGAGCCCGGTGGGGGAGTGGCTGTTCGAGCCGGAGTTGATCACGCTGCGCGCCGGCGGCCCGATCGAGGCGGTGACGATGGGCGTGCGCGAGACGCACCGCGTGATGATGATGACGTACGTGACGATCCTGCGGCTCTTCGAGGGCACCGTGCGGGTGGAGCACCTGAAGGGGCCGGTGGGGATCGCGCACCTGGGCACGCGGGTGGTGGATCAGGGGTTCGTGTACCTGATCTTCTTCTTCGCGATCATCAGCGTGAACCTGGCGGTGATCAATTTCCTGCCGCTGCCGATCGTGGACGGCGGTCAGTTCGTGTTTCTGCTGATCGAGAAGATCACGGGCAAGCCGGTGTCGGTGGCGATCCAGAACGTGACGGCGATCATCGGGCTGGCGCTGATCGGGAGCGTGTTCCTGATCGTGACGTACAACGACATCGTGGCGATCTTTGCGGGGTAGGAAACAGCCAAATAGCAAATGGACAAATAGCAAATGGTCAAATGGCGGATGGGGAAGGCTGGCGTGTGGCTCTTTGCTTGGGCGATCACTCGCAGGTTGCGCCGAAGTTGGCGAGGACTGTCGAGAGGTCTTCGAAGCCGTACTCGTCGCCGAATCCGTTGAGGATGAGCGAGAGGTCGGCGAAGTCGACGACGCTGTCGGCGTTGTAGTCGCCGGGGCAGGGGGCGGGGGGCGCTGTGGCCGCGGCGATGCGGAGGACGACGCCGTCGGCGCCGGAAGCGGGGCCGCCGAGGATGTAGATGTGGCCCTGCTCGTCGCGCCCGATCGAGTAGATGCGTTGTGGCAGGGGCGGGCCGTCGGTGTCGATCGTGAACTCGGTGACGGGCGCCGCAGCGGAGCGCGCGGGCGGGGCGTCGGCGTCGATGGCGAAGAGGCGGCCGAAGATGAAGTCGCCGAAGATGTACAGGCCTTCGATCGCGGGGTGGGTGTCGCGGGCGACGTGGCCGCCGGTGACGGAGCGCCCTTCGAGGTGGTCGTACTCGGCGAGCGGGTCGGTGAGGCCTTCGCGGTCGGCGAGGGTTTCGCCGTTGGCGTCGGGGAGGTCGGGGAGGACGCTGTTGCGCGGGCCGCTGAAGTTGATCGCGGGGTCGTAGAGGAAGGAGCCTTCCTTGAGGTTCCATCCGTAGTTGGCGCCGGGGGTGATGCGGTTGATCGCTTCGACGCTGCGCTGGCCGACGTCGGAGACGTAGAGGGCGCCGGTGGCGTCGTCGAATGCGAGGCGGTAGGGGTTGCGCAGGCCGTAGGCGAAGATCTCGGGGAGCGCGCCGGGCGTGTTGAGGAAGGGGTTGTCGGCGGGGATGGCGTACTGGTTGTTGGCGCTGGGCGTGTTGGCGGGGAGCATGTCGACGTCGATGCGCAGGACCTTGCCGAAGGCGTTGTCGAGTTGCTGCGCATGCTCGGAGGAGGCGACGGTGTTGCCGCCGTCGCCCATCACGATGTAGAGGTAGCCGTCGGGGCCGAAGGCGAGTTGATTGAGGTTGTGATCGACGCGCGGCTGGCGGGTGCGGATGAGTTCGCGCCGGGTGGAGGTGTCGACGGTGTTGGGGTCGTTGGCGTCGACGAGCCATTCGTAGACGACGTCCTGATGCGACTGGCCGGTCTGGGGCGCGGTGAAGGTTGGTGTCCCGGAGTTGGAGAACTCGCTGGTGACGGTGTAGAGGCGCCGGTGGC
>RECZ01000142.1 GCA_007693765.1 Phycisphaerales bacterium
GCCCCCGCCCGGCGCGAAATAAACGCCCGGCGCGCAGCCCCACAGTGCGACGCCCGGGCGTCCGAGACGGCGTCCTCGCAGCAGCGGATGCGCCTCATGCTCAAATGCGTCAACCGCGCTCGCGACCAGTCACGGGTTGTGTGAAACTCTCATGAAAAGTTTCGCGCGGGTGGGGCGAAGGAGCAAAGCAGTCCCTGCGAGCGGGTGTCGCGGGTGCGGGCGCACGGCTTCATCGTGCTCGGCGCGCTGGTTGTGATGCTCTACGGACGTGTGGGCTTGGGATGAAATGTCACAATGATCGCGAGGAGACCACCGCGGCGGTGACGGGCAGCACCAGCGTGAATGAGGTGCCCACACCCAGGTCGGATTGAACCAGTAATTTGACGCCGTGACGCTCTAAAACGGAGCGAACGATGAACAAGCCGAGCCCGGAGCCTTGCTCCATTGGCTTGGTCGTAAAGTACGCGTGAGTGCAGTTCGCCACCGTGACCGCGTCCATCCCGGGCCCGTCGTCGCGAACGATGAGGTGAACCTCGTCTCGCGTGGCGGCGCAGTCTGGGCTTGGCGGCGCGACTTCCAGCCGAGCGGTGATCCAGATATTCCCGGTGGGGTCGGCGCGAGGGTTCTCCGCGTTGCGCTGTCCGAGGGCTTGGGCCGCGTTCTGCACAAGGTTGAAGACCGCTTGCATCAGCACGTGGGCGGGGACGGACACGGGGGGCAGCGCTTTGTCGGCGCTGCCGAAGCCTTCGGCGTGCAGTCGCACCCCCATCGGCAGCACCCAAGTGAAGGGAGAGATCGCGGTCGCCCACCAATCGGCCAGCAAAATCGACTGCGACGAGGCGGCGGAGTTGTCGATGTCCAACGAGAGCGCGCGCAGGCCTTTGCAGAGGCCGGTCAGGTGCTCGACCGCGCTCTGAAGGCCATCGACCAGCAAGGTGGTCGCGGGCGTCGGAGCCTGTCGGGCGAGCCCGATGAGACACGCCCGCATGGGCAGGAGCACGTTGCCCATGTCGTGGCCCAGCCCCGCCGAAAGGGTGCCCAACGCCTCCATCCGCTGGCGTGCCTTCGTTGCCGCCATGTGGTCCATGGCGTCTGAGTAGGTCTTTATCGAGTCTGTGAGAGCCTCGTCGATAGCCTCGTTGAAGCGTGTGAGCTCCTGAACGCTTTCGGGGCCGGAGAAGTCCTGCGCCTTCGCCCACAGCCGCAAGACGCTGGCGCGGAGGGCGCGGTACTCGGAGACCATCTGCTCGAGACTAAAACCGTCGTCGGCGCGCAGAGCCCCGTGTGAGGTGGCGGCGCTCGACCGCAGATGAGCCGGACGCGAGGGTGCGTCGCCCTCCGACTTGGCCTGCTGCTGGGCGCGGCTCTGATAGGTCTCCAAGTCTGCGGCCATGTGCTTGAGCATCAGTTCGGCATGGTCGCGCAGGGCCACATCGTCCATCGTCGAGGTGACGGAGCCCAGCGAGCGAGCGAAGTCCTCCCAATCCTGAAGGACGAGCTCCATGTTCTCAAGGATGAATGTGGAGAGTCGTATGAAGGACTTTAGACCGCACCCATGTCATGCAGTCCCTGAAGGCACACACGCCCTTAGAGAGCCCAGGCGCCGTTGGTTTCCTGAGGCCAGTGAAACGGGAGCCTTTGTATGGCAGGAAGGGCGTGCAGCCTTGATACGTCGTTCGCAATAGGTGTTGGATCCACTGAAAATACGTGCATCCCCCCATCTCAAAGAAAACATGGCTATTGCGATTTTTCTCGGCGGCGGCGTTGGCCCAGTGGCGCACAAACTGTGGGCCCGTGCCCTCGGGCAGATCGGCTGGACGCAGGAGCGACCGCGGGGCTGGCGGGGGGCGTCGTCGGCGCATGGTGCTCGTGGCGATATCTGCGACCGAACGGTCGGCGGATCGGGCTGACGAAAAAAAGGCGAAGCGATTCCCGCCGGTGCTGCGCCCCAAAAACGACAGGCCCTCCGACGTACGCGTCGGAGGGCCTGATCTCGAAAAAGTCGGGGCGACTGGATTCGAACCAGCGACCTCTTGACCCCCAGTCAAGCGCGCTACCAAGCTGCGCTACGCCCCGCCATCGGCCGCAAGGGCCGGGCGACCCTTGCTGAGCCGGGCCAGTCTACGGCCATCGGCGGTCTGCGGCAACCAAATGAGCCCCGCCGTTGTACCCTCTCGGGCCTATGGGCAGCATCCTCATCCAGGGCGGACGGTTGATCGACCCCGCGAGCGGTCGGGACGAAACGGCGGACATCGTCATCGAGGGCGGCCGGGTCGTCGGCGTCGGACCCGGGCTGCGGGCGCCCGACGGGGCCGAGGTCATCGATGCGCGGGAGAAGATCGTCGCCCCCGGGCTGATCGACCCCCACGTCCACCTCCGCGAACCGGGGCACGAGCACAAGGAGACGATCGCCTCCGGCACGGCCGCGGCCGTCGAGGGCGGGTTCGCGACCGTCTGCTGCATGCCCAACACCTCGCCCGCGCTCGACAGCCCCGCGGCGCTGGCCCTCGTGCGCGAACGAGCGAGCAAGGGCGGCGCGTGCCGCGTGTTCGCGGTGTGCGCGGCGACGGTCGGTCGCGCCGGGGTGTCCCTCACCGACATCGCGGCTCTGGCCGAGGCGGGGGCGGTGGGCGTGAGCGACGACGGCGATGCGCTGGCCTCGAGCGCGGTCATGCACCGGGCGCTGGAGCAGACGCGCGACGCCGGCCTCGCCTTCATGCAGCACTGCCAGGACCCGGAACTCACCCGCGCCAGCGCCATGCACGCCGGCGAGGTCGCCCTGCGATTGGGCCTGCCCGGCTGGCCGAGTGTCGCGGAAGAACTGATCATCGAGCGCGACGTCCGGCTGAACCGGCGCATCGGCTGCCGCTACCACGTGCAGCACCTCTCGTGCGCCGGCTCGGTGGAGATCGTTCGCCGCGCCCGCGCCGAGGGCCAGCCGGTGAGCGCCGAGGCCTCGCCCCATCACCTGCTGCTTACGCACGAGACGTGCGAGGGCTTCGACACCAACGCCAAGATGAACCCCCCGCTCCGCGAGCAGGCGGATGTGGACGCGGTGCGTCAGGGCGTCGCCGACGGCACGATCACGATCCTCGCGACGGACCACGCCCCGCACACGCCGGAAGACAAGAGCGCCCCCTTCGAGCAGGCGCCCTTCGGCATCATCGGTCTGGAGACGGCACTGGCGCTGTACGCCGAGGCGCTGGTCCACTCCGGTTTGATCGGCTGGCCGCGGCTGATCGAACTGATGACGATCAACCCGGCGCGGCTGTGCAACCTCGATGCGCTGGGGCTCGGTTCGTTGCACGAGGGCGGCCCGGCGGACGTGACGATCATCGACCCCGACGCCCGCTGGACGATCGACGAGGGCGCCATCAAGAGCAAGTCGCGGAACACGCCCTTCCTCGGGCGGCAGGCACGCGGCCGGGCCGTGGGCGTCATCGTTGCGGGCGAGATCAGGCTTCGGCGCTGACGCGAGTCGGCGACGCCGCGGCGCGTACGCCGCGCGGCGTGGGCGTCACTCGTCGCCGGAGAGCCGGCGCATCTCGCTGAGCGTCGCTTCGAGCTGCTTCTTGAGCAGTCGCACCCGGAGGAGCGATTTCACGCGCGTGGCCAGCTCGATGCGGTGGACGGGCTTGGTGAGGAAGTCGTCGGCGCCGGACTCGACAGCCCGCTCCACGTCGCCGACCTCGTTGAGCGCCGTGACCATCACGATGGGGATGTCGCGCGTCGCGGGATCGGACTTGAGCTTCGCGCAGACCTGGAACCCACTCATGCGCGGCATCATCACGTCGAGGAGGATGAGGTCCGGCTGCGCCTCGTCGACCATCCGCAACGCCTCGACGCCATCGGGCGCGGTGGCGACGCGGCAGCCCATCGCCTCCACGTAGGCGTGCAGGAGTTCGAGGTTCTGGGCGTGGTCGTCGACGACGAGCACGAGCGCCTCGCTGAGGTCGACCTCGTCGGAGGGGCCGGCGTGGCTGGCTTTGGTGGGGTCGGTCATGGCGCCTGCGTTCGTTGAAGAGAAGGGCGGGACGTGCCGAGCATCGTGAGGGGGCCGCGGCGCGATGCTATTCGACGCGCTGACAAAGGTCGAACGGGACGGCGGGAGCGCGGAGGCGGACGGCCGACGGCGCAGACCCCGGAACGCGGCCCAGTGCACGCATGTAAGCGATAAAAACGGGGGCTTGCGTCGTTTGGACCTTGTACGTATACTACATCTGGATATGGTTTCCGCCACACCGCACCCCAAGTCGCCTTGGACAGACCGCTTCCGTCAGCCATCGCTCGACGAACTGCGGTCTCATTACGACAAGCAGGCCTGCTCGCTCGTCGATCGCGCCCGCGAGATGCTGCTCGACTTCGAGGGCGTCCGCGAGGGGATCGAGTGGCACGGCGTGCCGTGGCGCTGGACGCTCGTCTACACCTGTCCCGACGACCCGACCCGGGCGTGGGCCTATCTCGTGCCTTCGCCCGAGAAGCCCCAGATCGTGGTGCCCCTGACCACGGAGATGATCGAGTCCATCCCCGTCCACCGCCTCAAGAAGCACGTGCGCGACGGCATCCGCGGGGGGCGTCAGGTCGCCGACATCTGCTGGGCGTCCTGGGATATCGGCACCCGCAACGAACTCGAAGACGTCGTCTCCCTCGCCAAGCGCAAGCACAAGATGATCTCGGCGCACAACTGAGCCCCGCTCGGCGCGTGCCCCGGGGCCGCGTCGCGCTCGCCACCCCCCCACCTCCATACGGGTTTCACTCCATCCGCCGCGGCGTGTCGGCGTCATCGCTGTGCGCATCGTCTCCCGCATCGGCCCCGGCCGCGTCCTCATCCTCGATGGCGCTCGGCGAGACCCAGCCGCCCGCCCGCCAATAGGGGCGATCGGCGGAGACGGCGTAGCGTGGGGCGAGGCTGTCGGGGTCGATGTCGCGCAGCGGCGCCCCGGCGTCGGCGATGAGCTGAGCGGACCACGTGCGCTCGCCTCGGCTCAGGAGAAGTGATTCAAGACGCAGGTGCATGGCCATCGCCGTGGGTGAGAGCTCGGGGCCGGGGTTTCCCTTGCAGAGCGGGCAGAGGCGCTCGGCGGATTGCCCGGGGGCCGCACGCACGACGCGCCGGTTGCGGCACTCGCGGCAGGATGCGCGGGAGCCCACATCCCACAGGATCTCCTCGGCGCCGCCGATGACGGGGGCGTAGATCTCCAGCAGTTCGCGCACCCCGGGGCGCGCCAGCAACGGCGCTGCGCGCACGTTCTCCCCCGCGCGGTAGAGGCCGAGGGCGGTCGCGAGGTTGTAGGCGTCTTCCGGATCGTGCAGCCGTCGCGGGCGTGGCGCGCCGACGCCCGGGGCCTCGGGGTCGTGATGCTCCCTGCGCAGCAGCGAGGCGAGCGCGAGCAGCCTCCGTCGTTCCTCGTCGTGTTCGGCGATCGCCGCCAGCGCCAGACACGCGCTGGCGCCGAGCCGTCGCTCCCGCGTGCGGTCGAGCTCGTAGGCCAGCGCGAAGAGCGCGCGCGCTGTTTCGCGCCCCGGCACGCCCTGGACCTCGGCCGCGATCTCCTCCCCGAGTTCGAAGTAGTCGAGCGGGCGCTCCGGCGAGAGCGCGCGCAGGCGTGGCTCGAAGTGCTGCAGCGTGAGCGGGCCCGCGCCGGCCGCGGACACCATCAGCACGCATGCGCAGATGCACGCCGCACACGATCGGAACAGGACGAACGCTCGTTTCACGACCCGCCCCCCGCTCCGAACCGGAGCAGCCAGAGGCGCGCGATCGCCCGCTCACCCGCCGCGGCCTGCTCGTAGACATCCTCGGCCAGCGCGGCGTCGTCGCGGAGATTTTCGATGATCGCCGTCGCCTCGGATTCGCGCTCGGGGCGTTCGGCCGCGACGACCAGCGCCAACATCTCGGCGACGGACGTCTGCTGCGCGATAAACGCTTGGACGGGCCCCTGGGCGATGGCCACACGACTCTCGCGCCGGCGCTCCAGCGCCGCGAGCCGCTCTGCGCCGCGTGTACCGGAGATCGCCGCGGCCTGTGCGCGCATCGTCGCCCACGCGCCGGCGGCGGCGAGGGCGGGGTCGTCGCGGGTCCCGGCGTGCTCGTCGCCGGGAGAGGGCGGGCGCCACCCCTCGTAGGACCGGGCGAGCACGGCGCTGAGACGGTCGAGCGTGGCGAAATCGTCGCCGGCGTCGTAGCGGGCGAGCAGTCGGAGCACCAGCGCGTGGCGGGCGGCGCGGGGCCAGTCCCTGTCACGCACGGGGGGGAGACGTGCGCCGGCGACGCGCTCGACGAGGCGCGCGACAGGCTCCACGCGCGGGGCGCGGGGCAGTTCTTCGAGCACGGCGTTGACGAGCCACGTCTCCTCGGCGCGGCGCTCGGCGATGCGCAACGCGGCGGCGCGGACATCCGCCGGCGACCCGAAGAACGCCGCGTTCACGAGCACCCCCGCGTCGGCCGGGCCCAGTTCGCCCGCGCGGTTGACGAGTTGGCCGATGACCCGGCGGCGCTCGGCGGCGTTGCGCCGCGCCACAATGAAGCGCAGCGCCCATTCGCCGTCGTTCGACGGGACGCGCACCGCCCGCCCGCCGGACGACGGGGCGACGCGCATCGCCTGCTCCACCGGGTCGCGCAGACCCGACAGCACGGCGCGTGCGCTGGCGACCTCGTGCCGCCAGAGCCTCGCCGCGGCCTCGTTGATGCGGGAAAGGACAGCGGCGTCCACGACGCCCGCCAGCACACCGCCGGTGTCGTCGCGCTGCTCGAGCGCCTCGCGCGCGGCGCGGGCCCAGCGGTCACGGGTGTTCTCGGAGGCGTCGGCCCCGAGCAGCCCCCACGAGGCGGCGAGACGGTCGCGGGCGCGCGCCCTGGACTCGCGCGTGGCCCTGACGTTGACGAGCGAATCGACCCCCACGCCGGATTCGGGCGCGTTGTCGATGAGCCACGTCATCGCCGCGCCGAGCTCGCGCTCGCTGATGCGGGTGACGTCGTCGAGCCAACGCAGCAACGCCTCCCGCCCCTGCGAGCCGTCGCCCCACTCGGCGCGGTCGAGCATCGTGTGCAGTTCCGTCCGAGTGGGCTGGTCGACGCCGCCGACGCGGGTGGCGCCGACGAGCAACGCGCCCGCGGCCCGCAGCGAGAGCTCTTCGCGGGTGCGCGCATCGGGGATGTCGATCGCATCGACGGCCTGCATCCATCGGCGCCACGCCTCGGCGGCGCCGGGGTCTCCGGTGACGCCGCGCGGCGAGGCGGGCCCCGCGTCGGCGCCGGCGATGAGGTCGGGCGCGACGGTGAGGGCGGCGAGGGCGCCGCGGGTGAACGGGTCGGTCACGCCGTCGTCGAAGCCGATGGCGGAAAGCGCGTGCACGCGCTCGTCGATGCGCGACAGGGCGGTGGCGGGCAGGTCGCGCTCGCGCGAGAGCCGCACGAGCATCCCGACCGACCATGCGCTCGACCACACGTTGTGCGCGTTGAGCCGTGTCGACTCCGAGAGCCGCCGGCCGGGCAGGGCGATGCGGTCGACCAGGCGCGCCGCCTGCTCGTCGTCGCGGGCGGCGAGGTGGAGGATCTCGACCACCAGTTCGTTCGCCGCGTGGAGCGCGCGGCGGTCAAAGTGACCCCACGTATCGGAGAGAATCGTGAACGCCTGCACGACGAGCCCGAGCGTCTCCGCCTCGGGGCGCGACTGCGTGCGCAGATCGTCGGCGTACGTGCGCAGCGTCCGCAGCAGGCCCATCGGGTCCGAGGGGGGCCTGTCCTGCGCAACCGTTTCGTCGGGCGTGGCGTTCTGCGCCGGGGGCGCGGCCGGCGCGCTCTCGCGTCCCGCCGCGGGCGCACCGACGGCGCGCTCCGCGCGTTCTGGGGCGCGGTGGTCGTTGGGCGCTGCGCTGCGTTGCTGGCCCGCGGACGTCGATCCGTCGCCATCGGCGAGCATCATGCGCACGCCGAGCGTCCCCGCGACGAGGAAGCACACCCCGGCGATCACCAACGCGATCAGCGTGTCGGGGCGGGGCATGCGGATCGATGTGACGGGCGCTGCGGCCGGCGCGGTCGCGGGGGCGTCGTTTCGCGCAGGCGCACGCTCGTGCGTTTCCGGCTTCGGCGCAGGGAACGCGACGGCGTCGTGCGGCGAGGCGCCGGCGCGGGCGGCCCGACGGTTCGCCCTGCGGCTGGTGGGCCGTGGAACGCTCATGGGGCCTGACCCTTCGTGCGGAGTGCGGCGTGCAGGCGCTCGTAGCGGGCGCGCCACGGGTCGGGGCCGTAGTCGGGGTACACCCCAACATGCGCACGCATGGCGTCGAGCGCGGCGCCGGGGTCGAAGCGGGCGAGGATGTCGATCACATGCCATCGGGCCTCGAACCACGAGGGCTGGCCCAGCTCGCTTCCTGCGAGGATGCGCCGCCAGGCGTCCAGCGCCGCCGCGTCATCGCCTGCGCTCGCGGCGAGTTCGGCCATGGCGCGCAGGTGGGCAGCGCTGTTGGGCTGCGCGGCGAGCACGCGGCGAAGCGTACGCAGGGCGATATCGCGGGCGGGCTCGTCGGCGTGCTCGCGCCACAGCCACGACCCGGCCTCCGCCACGCCCGTGAGCACGCCCAGCGTGGGCGCGTCGAGGGGCGCATCGCCCGAGAGCGCGTTGAGGTCGAGCAGCACGCGCACGCCGTGCCGGGCGAGCGCACGGGCTGCCCGCTCGCTCCGGTCGCCCGCGCGCCACCGCTCGTGGGCCCGCCGGTACACGAGACGGTGCGCGGCGTGGGCGAAGCGTGGGTCGTCATCAGAACCTCGCCGCTGCATCGACGCGACGGCGCTCTCCGCCGCGTCGTCGTCGCCCTGCGCCAGCGCGATCTGCACGGTGCGGTACAGCGTCTCCTGCTCGTGCGCGCCGGGCTCGATGACCCCGGCGGACCGCATGGCGTGCAACGCGCCGAGCGCGGGCTCGGCGCGTCGGGCGTCGATCGGTTCGGCGCCGAGCAGGGCGTCGAGGAGTTGGCGCGCAAGCGTCGTGGCTCGGAGGGCGGCGTCGGCGTCGCCTTCGAGGGCGGCTCGCCGGTCGTTCTCGAGCAACGGCTCGGCGACGTCGGCGAAGCGGGCCGCGTTGCGGGCGCGGGCGGCGGCGGGCGAGGCGCGCACGGCCGCGTACAACAATCGCGCGGCCTCGCGCTGGGCGTGCAGGTACGCCGGGGAGCCAGGCGAGACGCCCAGCAGCGCCTCGATCGCCTCCTGCGGCGCCATCTCGCCGCCCGCGGCGCGGCGCACCAGCAGCGCGGCGGCGCGGCTGTCGCCGGGGTGTTCCGCGACAAACCGCCGCAGCACGCGCTCGCGGTCCCGCTCGGCGCGCTCGCGTTCGGGCCCGCCGAGCGTCGCCGCGTGCTCGAGGGCGCGGGCGGCCATCCACAGGGCGTCGGCGGCGATGTGGTCCGACGCCTCGGCGTCGGCGATGGCGGTGAACCGCTCCGCCGCCTCGAGCGAGCGTTGTGGCGTCGCGTCTGCGCCGGAGGCGTAGTGCAGGGCGTTGGCGAGCATGAGGCGGGCGTCGGCGCTGGCCCGCGGGTACCGCTCGGCGTCGTGCGCATCGACCGCGAGTCGGAGTGCGCTGACGGCCTCTGTATAGCGGGCGATTGCGTCGGGGTCGCGGGAGGGGGCATCGTGATCGTGCTCTGACGACCTCGCGTGGCCCTCGCGCGCGCGGACGTAGGCGAGCATCGCGCGCACATACGCGCCGGTGAAGCCATCGGCGCGGAGCGGGCTGGCGCCGTAGCGCCGGGCGAGGTCCATCGCTTGCGCGGGCTCGTCGTGGGCGATGAGGTCGGCCATCGCGACGTCGCGCATGCGGTCGGCCGCGGCCGTGTCTCTCGGCGCTGGGCGCGCCTCGAACGCCAGCACGCCCAGCAGGCGAGCCTGACCCGGTTCGAGCCTTCGCGGGTCGCGGCCGCGTGCCTCATCGCGCTCGTCGACGGCGCGTCGCTCGTCGACCATGCGTTGCACGCTCGCCCAATCGTTCGCGCGGGCCGCGGCGCTGAGGCGTCGCGCGAAGAGCTCATCGCGCAACGCCGGGCCGAGCTCCGGGGCGGATTCGACGTGGTCGAACCAGCGGCGCGCATCGGCGTGCTCCGCGCGCATCGACGCGGCCACCCCCGCGCCCAACGCGGCCCGGGCGATGTGCTCGAAGCGGAGCGAGGTGGTCGTCACCCTGTCGATCGTCGCGGGGCGCCCGGGGTCGGCGTTGAGCACCCAGCCGAACTTCACCGCGGCGTCCTTCGCCGGCCCGTGTTCGGCGGTGATCTCGGCGACGTAGCAGCCCGCCCAGCCGGCGAGGTACATCGCCAGCGAGCGGTGGCGACGCGCATCGTCGAGGGCGTCGCGGAGGATGTCGAGTTCGAGCTCGCGGGCCTGCTCTTCCTGGCGTTCGAGCGCTTCGACGCGCCGGTTGGCCAGGGCGCCGACCGCCGACAGATCGCCGGCGAGCGTGCGCATGACCCGCTCCGCCTCTTCGACCTCCGCGGGATCCGCGAGGCGCAGGCGCCACCGCTCGGCGAGCCGCTCGGCGCGGGCGTACGTCGCGCGGTGCAGGCTCAGGCGCAGGGCGATCGATCGGTCCTCGGGGACGAGGTCGAGCAGCGCCCGGGCTCGCCGCTCGAGGGCAGCGCGATCCTCGGTCGTCTGTGCGCCGTCGAGCGCCTCGGCGTAGAGCGCGGCGAGGCGCTCGGCTATGGCGCCACGGTCGCCGGGGGTGGTGCGCTCCAGCACGCGCTCGAGGTGCTGCAGGTGGAGCGTGCGGAGCTCACGCGATTCGAGGTACCGCGCCAGGGCCTCGTCCGCCTCGCCCTGCGCGAGCGCGGACGGGGCGC
This sequence comes from Phycisphaerales bacterium, assembly GCA_007693765.1. Classification (GTDB taxonomy): domain Bacteria; phylum Planctomycetota; class Phycisphaerae; order Phycisphaerales; family UBA1924; genus RECZ01. The sequence goes on from RECZ01000142.1 coordinate 10,834, forward strand.
CCAGCGTCGCGATCATCACCGCGGCCAGCGCGATCCGGGGCGTACTCATCGGACGCCCCCCACGCTGTTGTCGAGCCAGACGATCGCGCCGTGATCGGGCGCGAGCGATTCGAGCTCGGCGCGCAGCGTTTCGTAGGACGCCGCCTCTCCGCGGGCGTGGAGTTCGGCGCAGACCTCGGCGAGCGCGACGGCGCTCAGGTGCGGCTGCGATGCGCCGAACCGCGCCGGCACGTGTAGCAATTCGAGCATGCCCCGCGTGCGCAAGGACGCGTCGTCTTCGCGGAGCAGCGAACGCCCGATGGCGACGCGTCGCCACGCCTCCACCCACGTGCCGGCGTCGCGCCCGATGTCGCGCTCAAGCGATTCGCGGGCGCGGGCGCGGAGGTCGGCGTCGGCGTGCTGCGCCTCGACCATCGACCGCACGAGACGCACGCCCGGGCTCCGCAACGCCTCTGCGGAGATCGACGGGAACGGCGCATCCTCGCCCATCACCCGCAGGGCGGCCCAGCGGTAGAGCGTTTCGAACGCGACAACTTCGTGATTGTCCGCCTGCACGGGGCCCAGACGCGGGAACGACTTCAGCGAGGGAGCGTCGATCCACACCGGCGGCAGCGCCGGCGCGAGGCCCGTGGCGCTGTCGATCGACCACGGGTCGTCCTCCGCGACGCGTGAGCGACGCGTCCGGTCGTTGGCGGTCGCGCCGGTGTCGCCACGCAACCCGGCGCGCCGGAGCCGCAGCGACTCCAGCCACGGCTCCAGCGCGGAGGCGTGGGCGCCGCGGGCGAGGCGGCAGCGCAACAGGCCCTCGGCCGCGACCACGGATGTGGGGCCGGTCGATCCGTACGCGATGGCGAACGCGCGTTCGAAGAGGGGCTCGGCGAGGGTGAGGTCGCCGCGTTCGGCGCGGGTGCGGGCGCGCCACAGGGCGTCGGAGAGCGCGGCGTAGGCCGCGGCGTCCTCCTCGTGCTCGCCCAGAACCTCGCGGACGACGTCCCACCCCAGCGTTCGCGGTCGCGCCCCGCCGAGTTCGACGCCCGCCGCGCTGGTGCGCACGACGGGGTCCTCCACGCGCTCCCCGCCGCGCAGCACGACCTGCGCATGCCCGACCGACGCTCCGATGCCGACGGCGATCGTGACCGCGACCGCGACCAACGCGCCCCGACGAGTCATTGCGACGGTTCCGCGACGTGCATGAAGGTGCCGCCCGACTCCTGCGCGATGGGGACCATGATGCGCTCCGCCCCCGGGCTGGCGAACGCGATGCAGTGGATCGGCGTGACCGTGCCCGATGATCGGTTGAGGTGGTTGATGTAGTGCATCGCCTCTTCGGCGAAGATGCCGTCGGTCATGAAGAACACGGCGTCCGGGCGCGGCCGCAGCGAGAACACGGCGTCGAACGCCGGCTGCGGGATTGTTTGGCCGCGTGCCTGGATGCGTTCGATCAAGCGCACGAAACCGCGCTTGTTCGACTCGCTGGCGCCCGTCCAGCGGACGCTCCCGCCCAGCGGTTCGGCGTTGGTGCTGAAGAGCACGATGCAGAAGGAGGCCCGCGAGTGCAGGCCGTTGATCGACTCGATGAGCGCATCCTGCAGCGCGCGGAGCCGCCCGTGGCTGGCCATCGAGCCGGAGACGTCCACCACGTACGCGATGCGCCGCCCGCGGGCCTCGGCGCCGAAGAAGCGTGCGCCGCCGTCGCCCGCGCCGCCGAAGCCGCCGGTGAGGCCGTCGGCCGCGCCGGAACCGTCGCCCTCGCCCGACCCGGCGAGCCCGGACCCGCCGAGGCCCTCGAGTTCGGAAAGCATCGCGCCGAGCGCATCGGCGTCGAACGCGGCGCCGGCGGAGGCGCCGAACATCGGATCGAGCTGCGGGGCCGCGTGGGCGAACGAGGCCTCGTCGATCGAGGCGTCGATGGCGAGCAACTCGCTGATGCTCAATTCGGTGAGTTCGGTGTCCGCGGCGATCTCCCGGACGCCGGCGCCGGCGCCCAGCGACGATGCGCCGATGCCGAAGCCCGCCGGCGCGACGACGATGCTCGCCGCGATTACACCAAGCGTGATGTGGATCAGCAGCGAGACGACAAGCCCCACGCCCGACGCGTTCAGGAGCATGTCCAGCACGCGGGGGGTGCGCGAGGATCCCGGGCTGGACCCGGGGGCGACGATGCGGTCTTTCGCGTCGGCGCTCGGCGCGGCGTTGGCGTTTTCGGCTCGTGGTTCGGGCATGCGGCTGCGTCTCAGTCAGATTCTACGCGGGCGACGCCGGGGCGTTCCGTCGTCTCCCGCCGAGATGGTTTCATCGGCGACGGGGCGCGGGGTTGCATAGCGGTCCGGTCCTCTGCGGGCGCGTGCGCGAGAACGGTGCGGTGTCGGCGTCCTCGCGGCGTGGCTTGACCTGCGCATGGGCAGCCGGTCCAATGCCCGCCGTTGTCGCCGCACCCGCACCGCACACGCCACGGAAAACGATGCCGAACACGAACACCGCGTACCGTCGCGTCCTGCTCAAGCTCAGCGGCGAATCGTTCTGCGCCCCCGGCGGCGCGGGCATCGACGCCCATGAACTCGCCCTGATCGCGGGAGAGATCAAGTCCGCCGTGGAGACGGGCGCAGAGGTGGCGGTGGTCGTCGGGGGCGGGAACATCATCCGCGGCGCCGCGCTGGCGAGCGTGGGGCACATCCCCCGCGCCACGGCCGATCACATGGGCATGCTGGGCACGCTCATCAACGGGCTGGCGCTCAAGGAGATGCTGGGCACGCTGGGGCTGCCCGCACGCTGCATGACGGCCATCGAGATCAACGCCGTCGCCGAGCCCTTCATCCGCGGGCGGGCGATCCGGCACCTCGAGAAGGGCAACGTCGTGGTGCTGGCTGCGGGCACCGGCAACCCCTTCTTCACGACGGACACCTGCGCCGCCCTGCGCGCCACCGAACTCGAGTGCGAGATCGTGCTCAAGGCGACGAAGGTGGACGGCGTCTACTCCAGCGACCCCAAGTCCAACCCCGACGCGACGCGCTACCAGCGCCTGACCTTCAGCGAGGCCATCGCCAAGCGCCTCGCCGTGATGGACATGACCGCGCTGGCGATGTGCCAGGAGCAGAACCTGCCGGTGCTGGTCTTCGACTTCAAGAAGTCGGGCAACATCCGGCGCGTGATCGAGGGCGAGGACATCGGCACGCTCATCAGCAATGAGTGAGGCGGCCGAGGCCCCGAACGCCCCGCGAGGGCTCAGCGTCGCGAACGTCGCGACGCCGAGACGAGCAGTGTGAAAGAAAGGATCGCCGCCCCGCCCGGCGCGGGGATGACCGCCGCCACGCGGAAGCCGGCGCGTGCGTTATTGTCGCCGCCACCCGGCGCGGCGATGTGATCCCAGGACGTCAGGTTCGCGAGATAACTGGAGTTACGGAGGAATCGACCATCATTAATCGTGCCGACCCCGTAATCGTCCAGCCACTCCCGCTCGCCGCCGGAGGTGTCCAGCAGGCCCCAGGGCGATTGCACGTGCGGGTACGAGCCGGCGTCGAGCAGCGTGGCGAGCCCGGCGCTGGTCTGCCCGCCGTTCTCGGGCAGTTCGGGGAACAGCGGCGTGTCCTGCATGCCGGGGTGCAGCCAGTAGCCGCCCTGCCCCTCGCCGTGGCGGTTGGGATCGTAGTGCGCGGCCTTCGCCCACTCGTCCGCCGAGGGGATCCAGTACTGGGCGCCGGGCGAACGCAGCACGTTGGCCATGCTCGCTTGGTGGGGCGGGATCGTCCCGCCCTTGGTGTCGACCTCGTACGCCCCGGTCAGGAACGCCTCCGGCGTCGCCGCCTTGCCGTTGTGCAGCCAGTTGGTGTACATCGCCGCGTAGCGCCACAGGATGTTGACGGGATGATGCGCAGCGTGGTTGAACATGAGGTATTCATCGCCCACGCGCACAATCCCCGCCCCGGTGAACTGCGAGCCCCCCCCGGGGTAGCCGAACTGCTCGTGGTATGCGCGCACGAAGCCCAGCCAATGGAGGTTGGTGACGGGCGTGGTGGCGACGCGGTAGTTGTAGCCCACAGCGCCGATGGTGACCTAGGGGGCGAGCGGTGGCGGGACGTTCGGCCATTGCCCCGTCCACGGCGCGTTGTTCTTCGCCCGCACCTGCGCCCACTGGAAGTCCTGCTCGGGAGGCGTGGGCGCGCCGGCGAGGGCGGGCAGCGACACGAACGCGGATGACAACGCGAGGACCGCGAACCACCCAGCGACGCTGTGTCGCGCTGATGCTCTGCAATGTGCGCGGGTGAGCGAACGAACGCGGCGGAGTCTGAGCGTGTCGCTGTGCGCCGTGGGCATGTGTGTGGTCCTCCCGCGCTGGCCCGGCGATCCCTCCCCCCGCCCGGCGCGGGAGAATGTGCCGTTGTACTAGACCACAAGATCGGGTCGGAATCCAGAGAGAAATGCCGGATTGTGAGGCTGGGAAGATGGGGAGGTTGGGGGAGGGGTTGGGGAGGAGAAGGGAAGGCGGAGATGGGGTAGGAGACGGGCGGGACGCCCGTCCCACTAGATGGGGTAGGGGAAGCGCGGCGCGGCGCCTTTTCCGGCCACCTCTCCCGTCGCGCAGCGATGGGAGAGGAAGGGTGAGGGCTCCTGCATCGCTTCAACTTCTACCGCGCCTCGTTTTTGCAACAGTGTGCGGGGGCGCGGGGATCGTTGGGGAGCGACATCCTGGCGGTCCGATCCATCGCCCCGTCGGGGCGAGCACGCGTGCGCCGACGATTTCCGTGGGCGGCGCTGCGCTCTGCCCACGGCTAGGTTCTAGCGCCCCTTCGGGGCGGGTTTGCGCGCGGCGCTTCGTTCCGTGGGTGCGGGGGTGTGCAGGAAGCGCGCTTGCGTTGTTGGTGTTTCGGTGGTCGGTTGCGCCGTAGAGCGCTGTAGGACAGAGGAGGCGGGGTAGGTTGGGGAGCGAGGCGGAAGCCCTCTCCTGACCTCTCCCGCCGGGGGCGGGAGAGGAAGGGGAGGCGTCGCGCATCTTCGTTTCAGTCGCGGCGCAGGTCGGTGAACTGGTGCTCGAGGTAGCGCGCGATGTAATCGATGATGCTCGACGCCTCGGGGATGTCCGGGTTGCTCGTCGGGCCCATGGGCTCGAACCGCATGCCCTTGAACCTGCGGACGGCCTCCTCTGTGCTGAGGCCGTATTGCAGGGCGAGGCTGAAGGCGCGGCAGTAGGCCTGGCAGAGGCCGCTGATCGTCGAGCCTTCCTTGGCGATCTTGAGGAAGATCTCGCCGGGACGCCCGTCGTCGTGGAGGCCGACGGTGAGGTAGCCCTCGTGCCCGCCCACGGAGAACTTGTGGGTGAGCGAGCGGCGGGTCTCGGGGAGCGATTGGCGGGAGACGAGCATGGGGTCGTGTTCGTCCTTGGGTTGCGTCATCGGGGGCGATGGTACCCCCGGGGCGCTGACGTGCGCTGCGCGGGGGACTGACGGCGAGGTGAGTATCGACGGCGCCGGGCGCAACGCGACAGTTTTCCGCGCGTTGGGGCGTCGCCCGTGGGCGTCAGCGCGTCAGAAAGAGGCGGGTGGCGAGCAGCGCAATCGCGGCGCCGAGGGCCAGGATCGCGCCGAACCGACCCGCACGCTCAGGAACCACCCCGAGCGCGGGCAGGAGCAGCAGCAGCACGGCCTCGGGCGTCATCGCCGCGAAACCGGGGGTCTGCGGGGTGAAGGCGAGCACCTCGGCCGCGCCGAACAGAGCGCTCTCGCCGACCTCGCGCGCCCCCCGCGCCGCATGAATCGCGCCGAGCACCGGCGGGAGCGTGAGCCGGGCGCCGACGCCGAGCAGCAACGCGTACGCGCACAGATGCACGCCGGCGCGTGCGGCGGCGTGGGGGCCGCCCCTCGGGCCGCCCGCCGCGACGGCGACGCCAGCGCCGGTCGCGAACGCGAGAACTCCCCAGACGAGCCAGCGCAGCGAGGCGTCGCGCACGGCCCATACGGCGGCTAGCGCGACGACGAACGCGAGACCCAGCGCGAGCATTGCGAAGATGCGCGCGCCGCCTCGATTACTTGTGGGTGCTGCGAATGTGGCCGCTTCATCGTGCTTCGTATCCGAGTCGCCCCCCTGCAGGCGCATCCACAGCAGAATGACGCCAGCGGTGAGCATCACCTGGCCCTCAAAGAACCCGATGCGGCCCGCAGCGCAGATCATGCACGCCAGCGCCCCCACCACCAACCCCGCCCCCCAGCCCACCTGGGACATCGCGGGCGCGCCGCCCCCGGCAATGTCCCCGG
>RECZ01000105.1 GCA_007693765.1 Phycisphaerales bacterium
GTTCAAGTCCGGGACTGCCCATTCCCGTTCCCCGGCGATCGGTCGTTGGGGGACTTTTTCTGCGCCGGGTCGGATTCTGCGCCGGTTCGGCCCGGGGGCTGCAGAGCTCACTCCGAGCGGGCGTCGATGTGCATGACGCGGGAGTCGCCGTTTTCGTCGACCACGCGCACGGCCACCCGGGAGCCCTCCAGCATCGCGATGACCTCGTAGACATCCGTCGGCGTCATCACCACGCGCCCGCCGGCGTGGGTGATGATCTGGTCGCTGCGGAAGCCGTGCTCGTGGGCTCGGGAGTTGGGGCGGACCATCGAGAGCTTCACGCCGCGGTCCGAGGCGACGAGGTCGGCGATGCCATAGCGAGCGACGACGTCACCGATTCGCTCGAGTGCGGCGAGGGCGGGGTCCTGGTCGGGCTTTTCGCCCGGCTCGACGGGCAAAAGGTTGTAGCGGGCGGTCATCCTGGCGGCGCCGATGGTCACAGGGATTTCGAGGGTTTCACCGGCGCGGAGCACGCTGATCATCACAACCTCGCCGGGACGTTTGGCGCTCACGCGGGCGCGGAGCACGTCGTTGGTGAGCATGCGCTCTCCGTCGAGGTGCGTGATGATGTCCTCTGCACGTAACCCGGCCTTGGCAGCGGCCTGATCAGGCATCACATGCTCGACGTAGATCGCGCCGCCGCGGAAGCCGCTCGGGTCGCCCGACACGGTGATGTCGCGCAGCCTGACGCCGATAAATCCACGGAGGATCACATCCCCGGCGATGAGCTGGTCTACGACCGATTCGATCGTGTCGAGCGGGATCGCGAAGCCGATGCCCGCGGACTGGCTCTTGGCGTCGGTGCGGGCCTGCGGGCTGTCGGAGGTGACGATCGCCGTGTTCATGCCGATCACGCGCCCGTACACGTCGACCAGCGGGCCGCCGGAGTTGCCGGGGTTCACCGCGGCGTCGGTCTGGATGAAGTTGGTGTAGCCACCCTGCCCAGTGACGCCCAACGCGGTGCGCCCCAGACCCGAGACGATGCCCTCGCTCATCGAGAACTTGAATCCGAAGGGCGAGCCGAACGCAAACGCCCGGTCGCCTTGCCGCGGCGGGTGCCCCGTGGCGCGGCGGACAGGGATCACTCCGGCGCCGGGGTCGACCTTGATCACGGCGACATCCGTCGCGGGGTCGAGGCCCACCAACTCGGCCCGCTCGACGTGCCCGTCGAAGAACTGCACCGCGAGCGATTCGGCGCCGCGGATCACGTGCGCGTTCGTGACGATGTACCCCGCGTCGTTGTAGACCCAGCCGGACCCGGACGACGAACCACGCCGGAACTCGCGCCCGTCGGAGCCCGATCGCCACTCGACGTGCACGACGCTCGGCCCCACGGCTTCGGCGACATCCGCGGTGGCGCGGTTGATGTGCGCGAGCAGGTTGTCGTGATCGAGCCGCTCCCGCGCCAGCGCGACCTGCGCGACATGGTTGGCCAGCTGCATCCGCCGGATGGCCGCGGGCGCCGCGAGCAGCGTGACGGTCGCGGTGATCAGCACGACCAGCGCCGGGCCGTAGGTGATGAATCGTCGCATGCGCGCCTCGAAGTGGGGGGGATCGATCCTAGAGGTGTTCGGCGACTCGGCCCGACGGTTTCAGTCCAGTCTTGATCTCGTACCGGTGATCGGACGCTTGGCGGCATGCGACACGGCGGACCCATTCGCCCGCGGTCTGTTCGATCTGCTCTCCCAGCATCGCCAGCGGCTGGGCGAAGCCCGGCTGCCAAGCGGTGAGACCGAGAAGGTCTTGCAGCACGAGGATCTGGCCGTGCGGCGCCGGCCCGGCCCCGATGCCGATCAGCGGCACTTCAGTTTTTTCGACGATCTCGCGCGCCACCTCGTCCGGGGTCGCCTCGACCAGCAGGCAGATGGCGCCCGCCTCCTGCAGCGCCAGGGCGTCATCGACGACGCGTTTGGCGTCTTCGGGGGTGCGGCCGGCGCTGGCGTAGCCGCCGGTGACACGCACGTGCTGCGGCTTGCTGCCGACGTGCGCACACACGGGAACGCCCGCGCGCGTGAGCTTGCGCACGAGCGGCGCGAACGAGGCGTCGGCCTCCAGCTTCACCATGTCGGCGAGCCCCTCGGTGAGGAACCGCCCGGCGTTGCGGAGGGCCTCGGCGTCGTCGGCCTGATAGCTCATGAAGGGCATGTCGCCCATCACCAGAGTCCGTGGAGCGCCGCGCTTCACCCCCGCGGTCAGCGCGATCGCCACGTCGAGCGGCATGTGGATGGTGCTGTCGTACCCCAGAACGACTTCCGCGGCGGTGTCGCCCACAAGAAGGGCGTGCACGCCGGCCCGCTCGAGCCAACGCGCCGTGGTGGCGTCGTAGCACGTGAGACAGGCGAAGGGCTCGCCGCGCTGCGCCATGCGGCGCAGCGTCCGGATCGTCACCGGGTCTCGTGGCGTCGGGGTTTCGGCGTTGCTCACGGTCACATTGTAGACACACCAGTCCCGTGCGCACGACGAAGGGGCCCGGCGGCTGCCGGGCCCCTCGTCGTGGCTCGATCGTGGCCGGGTGTCCGGAAAGGACGCCCGCGGCGTTCGATCGGCGTATCGGTGCGCCGGGGTTGTGGATCCCCCGCGGCGCGGTGAGGAGGTCAAGGTCTCAGGAACGGCGCCGACGCACGCCCAGCAGACCGGCCATCGCCAGCGCCGCCGCGGCGCCCGGCGAGGGGATGATCAGCAGGTCGAGGTACTGCATGTTGCCGGCGAGCGACAGCGTGCTCGTGCCCGTGTTGATGTCGTAGACAAAGGCGCCGGCGCTGGTCGCGTACATGATGTTGCCGTTGTCCAGCTCGTACACGCCGCGCACGAGGCCAAGGCCACCGATGAAGCCGACCTGGGCGCCGCTGGAGTCGTACTCGTAAAGCCCCGAAGCGCCGAACGAGCCGGCCGCCATCACGTTGCCGTTGGACAGCGCGACCATCTGCTGCACAAAGTCGATCGGGCCGACGTGGAAGGCGCCGAGGGGGTTGCCGCTCGAGTCGTAGCGCTGGATGTCCGCCGCGCTGCTGTGGCTGATGAGCACCTCGTTGTTGTACTCGATGACGTGGAAGGGGCTCGCGTCCTGCGTGTTGAACTGGCCGTGGAACGTGCCGTCGGTGTTGTAGATGATGACGGCCTGGCCCGGCGCACCGTTGGCGGTGCCGTTCTGCGTCAGCCAGACACGCCCGTCGACCATGCCCATGCCGCGGATATTCGAGAGCCCGTTGCCGCCGGCGGACTCGTTGATGGTGCTCAGATAGGTCCCGGAGAGGTCGAATCGATCGATGCGGTTGCGCACCTGATCGGAGACCCAGATCTCGTCGCCCACCTGCATGGCGTGCTTGGGCGTGAAGGGGTCGCCGCCGGGCAGCGCGGTGGCGAGGTCGATGAAGTTCGGGTTAACGAGCGCGCCGGTCGTCGGGTCGAAGAGAGAGACGGTGTTCGCGCCGGAGTCCACGCCCATGACGAAGCGGGGCTGTGCGTAGGCGGCGACGGACAGCGCGATGGCGCCGATGCCTGCGATGAGAATGTTTCGATTGATCATGTTTCTTCCTTTTCCTTACGTGACAGAGAATTGTCAGAGTGTCCACAACGTCTCCGCGCCCGGCGGCGGCGCCGGGAGCGGTGCGCACAACGACGCGAACAATCGCGTCCGTGACGCAAACACGACATCGCGGCCGAGGGACCACGGGGTCGCAGATGTGGTTGAGAGTTGGTGTGACGTGTTCCCTCAACCTTCGCCGAGCGGATACCGCTACGTCGTCTGCCGCCACCTTAACGGAGGGCACTGCACAGATCAAGAAAAAATAGTGTGTTCTACGAAAAAGGGCCGGCGCAGGTGCGCCGGCCCTCGTGATTTATCGCCTTTATACGGGGAAAAACGGCGATTCTGGAGATCCGTCGTTCAGCGGCGACGACGCACGCCGGCGAGGCCGACGATCGCCATCATGGCCGCGGCTCCCGGCGTGGGCACCTGCAGGCGGAGCATCGCGTTGAACAACTCGCCGGAGCCGATCTTCAGCAACTCGGCGTGGAAGTAGACGTAGCCGTCATCCGTGAGGGCGATGCCTTGGCCGGTGATGACCGCCGAGGCGCGGAACTGACGCAGGATCGCGTCCGCGACGCCGTCGCCGGTGGTGTCGAGCTCGTCTCCGAGGGAGATGAGCGCGATCGATGTCGCGGCGAGGTTCGAGGTGTGCCCCCAGAAGAGCGTGCCCTCGGCGCTGGCGCCGGAGCCGGTCTGCCAGATGAAGGCCATCTCGTCGAGGTTGTTGAGCGAGATGCCGCGCACCGTTGCGCCCGTGCCGATGGTCACGCCGTCGATGGTCGTGCCGCGGCGGTGGTCGATCTGGCCGTTGACGTTGATGAAGTTGCTGTTCGCGGCGACGCCGCCGGCGGTCACGCCGGAGAACGCCCACGTGCCGTTGTTGTTGATGTCGACCACGCCGTAGCTGCTGTAGGTCGTGCCGTCGCCGACCGCGTCGCCCTGACGGATCTCGAGAGCGCCGTCGACATAGATGAACTCATTCGTCGCCGTCGGCACGCCGTCCATCTGGAGACGGTGGATGTGGTGCTGATCGTTCTGCGACACGTTGAAGCCGAAGCCGACGCCGACGGTGTTGAGCACGAAGCCGCCGATGGTGTCGCCGGTGCGGAACACGGGCGTGATGGCGCCGGCGGAGTCGGCGCGCCAAAGCACGCGACCCTGCGTGCTGCCGCCCTGCGTGCCGGTGATGCCGCCCACCCAGTAGGCCGTGTCGTCCGGCAGCATGATCGGCCGGCTGTTGAACGTGGCGAACTCGCCGGGGAAGCCGGGGGCGGCGTCGGTGCCGCGCAGCAGGAGGCCGTTGGCGGTCCAGACGGAGTCCTCGCCGTCGGTGGAGGGGCTGTAGATGAAGTTGCCGGTGTTGCTGATGCCCATCGTGGCTTCGTTGCCCGTGAGCGTGTTGCCGACGGCGTCGGTGTTCTTCCACGTGATGCCGTCGTTGAACCAGACGTAGCCGATGGTTCCGCCGAGCGGGTTGTCAAGGTTCCCCGTGAAGCCGACCTGTCCGAGCCCGTTGATGAACGGGGCGTTGATCGACGAGATCGCGAGGCCGTCAGAGCCGGGCGCGGTCTGCCCGACAGCCGCGATCATGTCGATCGAGACAACGGCGTGCGCGGTGGCGGCGGTGAAGGCCGCGCTCGCGCCAACAAGCAGCGCGGCGACGGATGTACGAATGTTGTCCGACATGTGTTTCTTCCTCGTTCTGCCACCCCAACGCGTTGAACGTTCGGGGGCGCGTGTTCCCGTGCGGGTCGCGCCGACGCGGTGTCGACACGATGCCCGACCAAAGGTCCGGTGGAACGACAAGAACTGCGACGATCCCCCGCGTGCGACACGTTTCTTCCCGTCCAGACCCCCGCAAGGTACCCAATGGGCCATGCTCTGGCAACAAAAATGCCCCCTCTTTAGGCGATATTTACAAAGTCGCCGCCCCAGAGGCCCGGGCCAGCCGCCGGTGAACCACGCCCGCGACCCGCCCCGCGGTCCTCTCCGGCCGCTCCCGCACGTCGTGCTCCCACACCCGCACCACCCGCCAGCCCGCACGCTTAAGGGCGGTGTCGGCGGCCGCGTCCCTCGCCCGGTTCCGAGCGATCTTGGCCAACCAGTATGACCTGTTCGTCGCGGGCACGCGGCAGTGGGCCGGGCAGCCGTGCCAGAAGCAGCCGTCAACGAACACCGCCACCCTCGCCCGCACAAAGACCACGTCCGGCGAACCCGGCAATCGCCGACGCAGGCTGTAGCGAAGCCCCCTGCGGTGCAGCGCCCTGCGCAGCGCGAGTTCGCACGACGTGTCGCGGGAGCGGACGCGTCGCATCGTCTCGGACCGCTGCACGCTGGTTCGGTCGTCGGCCATGGTGCGGGGATGAGAGAGCTCAGTGGATCAGCAGAAGGCGGCACGCATCCCGATCGAACACGTAGTCGAACCGGCGGAACCGCAGCGGCGGGTCCGACACGCCCGGCGGCACTTCGAGCCGGTACGCGTTTCGTCCGATCGACTGCGCGAACTGACCGGGCGTGAGGTCGCCCATCGGGAACTGGGCCAGCGTCCGCATGACCTCCTCGCGGTTCGCCATCAGAAACTCGATGGCCTCGTCAGGATTGAGCCCGAGCGCGCGATACCGCTCGCGCAGGGACTCGCTCAGTGTGAGGTGGAGGATCTCTTCGTTCCCCTCACCAAGCGCGCGACGGAGGTGGTAGATCAACTCGCGCGGGTTCCGCGACACGATCCCCACTCGCCCGTCGGCGCGGATGTACCGGAGCGAGTCGTCGAAGTCCGCGGGGGTCGCGTAGCCCATGGGGTTGACCATGCGCCCTTCGTGGGGAGCGCCCGATCGGTCGCGCCGACCCTCCCGCGGCCCCTGCGCCTGCATGCCTCCCTCGGCGCCCGGGATCCCGTGCAGGCCGCCCCGCACGCTGATGACGCGCTCCTCCATCGTGCACGACGGCGCCGCGCACGCGAAACACAACGCCGCCATCGTCAGCGCAACCCGTCGCGAAGCGATCAGTACGTCCCGCCTCATACCGCCGCCACAGCCTGTGCGCCGGCGCCGTCGACGCCGATGAGCGTCGGCGCATCGCTGGCGCGGTTCCACACATCGTGCGCGCGGAAACGGTCGTCGGGATCGGGGAAGTCGGTGCGCGCGTGGCAGCCGCGTGATTCCTCGCGCCACAGCGCCGCCCTGGCGACGAGCGCGCCCACGAGCAGCATGTTCTGCGTCTCCCACCCGGCGGGGTCGTCGAAAACCTTGTCGAGCGAGTATCGCGCCCAGAAGGCGACCATCTCCGCCGCGTCGCGAAGCTTGGCGCCGGTGCGCTCCACGCCGACGTTGCGCCACATGGCGCTGCGCAGTGAGGAGAGCACGTCGGCGAGGTCCAACTCGCCACGATCGGAAGGGGGGATGTCGGAATTGATGGTCACCGGCGCCCGCGCCGGGGAGACGCCCCAGCCGTTGTTGGCGCCGGTCCCGCCGGGTCCGGCGCCGGTCATCTCCTGCGCCGCCTCCCCGGCGATGGCCCCGAAGACGAGGCCCTCGAGCAGCGAATTGCTGGCCAGACGGTTGGCGCCGTGCAGGCCGGAGCAGGCCGCCTCGCCCACGGCGTAAAGACCCGGCACGTCGGTGCGCCCGCAGGCGTCGGTGCGCACGCCGCCGACCATGTAGTGGGCCGCGGGCTGCACGGGGATGAGGTCGCTCGCCGGGTCGAGGCCGAAATCCTCCAGCGTCTGCGTGATGCTCGGAAAACGTTCGGAGAAGCCCGCGACGTGGCGGGCGTCGAGCCACACGTGTGAGCCGCCGTCGCGGGCAACCTGCTTGACGATCGCCCGGCTCACCACGTCGCGCGGCGCCAGTTCACCGCGCTCGTGCTGATCGAGCATGAAGCGTCGACCGCTGCGATCCACGAGGTGCGCCCCCTCGCCGCGCACGGCCTCGCTGATGAGCGCCCGCGAAGAACCCGCCAAATAGAGCGTCGTCGGGTGGAACTGCATGAAGGCCATGTCGCTCAGCGAAGCGCCCGCGCGGAACGCCATCGCCAGCCCGTCCGCGGTGGCGACGCGGGGGTTGGTCGTTTCACGCCACAGCACGCCGGAGCCGCCGCTGGCGAGGATGGTCGCCTTCGCCCAGATCACCTGCAGCCCGTAGCGGGGGTGGTGCGTGATCGCGCCCATGCAGGGCGAACCGGGCGATTCGGTCGGCATGAGCAGGTCGAGCGCGAAGCAGCGCTCAAAGAGGCGCACACGCTCGTTCGTCCGCACCCGATCGATGAGGCAGCGCACGAGTTCACGTCCCGTCGCGTCGCCGTCGGCGTGCACGATGCGCGCTGCGCTGTGCCCGCCCTCGAGGCCCATCACCGGCTCGCCGTCGGCGTCCGTGTCGAGCCGCATGCCCCAGCGCAGCACCTCGCGCATCCGCTCGGCGCCCTGGCCGACGACCGTCCGCACGACCTCCTCGTCGCACAGGCCGGCGCCCGTCGCGATCGTGTCCAAGGCGTGCGCCTCGGCGGAGTCGCCCCGGGCGAGGGCCGCGGCGATGCCGCCTTGTGCCCACGCGGTGTTCGAGGTGGGGGCGTCCGCCTTTGTCACGAGGATGACCTCCCCGTGGGCCGCGGCTCCGATGGCCGCCCGCAGCCCGCCCACGCCCGATCCGATCACCAGCGTGTCGGTGAAGATCTGCGGGAGGAGCCCGGTCCGGAAGGGGATCAGGCGACGGCGTTCGTGCAGGATCGGGTGCATGCGTGGGGTCGCCACAGTGTACGCCGCGTGTACGAAGGGTCAGGGAGTGGGGGTCCCGGGGTATAGGGGTGGCTTGAGGGTGATATTTTGGGGCCGCGGCTTGCGATGTGGCGGTGATCCTGATACTCATTCTCAACGAGTCGGCGGTCGCCGCTCGACCGGAGCGCCCCCATGCACAGACGTTTTCTCATCCTCACGCTCGCCGTCCTCGCGGCGGGTGCGGTGTTGCTCCCCACGCTGTTTACCGCCTCGCCGGCCCACGGCGAGCCCGGCGCTCGCGGCGAGGGGCGGCTCGTGGTGTACTGCGGCCGCAGCAAGTCGCTCGTTGAGCCGCTCCTGCAGCGATTCACCGAGGAGACGGGCATCGTTGTCGAGGCCCGCTACGCCGACACCGCCGATCTGGCCACGCTGCTCATGCAGGAGGGCGCCCGATCACCGGCGGACGTCTTCTTCGCGCAGGACCCCGGCGCTCTCGGCGCCGTGGAGGAAGCGGGCCTGCTGTCGACCCTCAGCGACACCCACCTGCACCGCGTCGCGTTGCCGCATCGCTCGAAATCCGGCGCGTGGGTGGGCACGTCCGGGCGCGCCCGGGTGCTGGCCTATTCGACCGATCGCCTGACCGAGTCGGACCTCCCGCGCACCGTCTTCGAACTCACCGATCCCAAGTGGCGCGGGCGCATCGGGTGGGCGCCCACCAACGCCTCCTTCCAGCTCTTCGTCACCGCGATGCGCGTCACCTACGGCGACGAGGCGACCAAAAACTGGCTCATCGCCATGCGTCGCAACGGCGCCCGCGACTACTCCAGCAACCGGCCCATCATCCAGGCCATCGCCGACGGGCGCATCGACATCGGCCTCACGAACCACTACTACCTCGCCGCCTTCAAGAACGACCGCGGCGAAGACTTCCCCGTCGCCAACCATTACCCGCAGGGCGACCTCGGCGGGTTGCTCACCGTCGCCGGCGTCGGCGTGATCGCGCACAGCGCGAACAAGCCACAGGCGGAGCGTTTCGTCGCGTTCATGCTCAGCAAGAATGCGCAGTCGTACTTCGCTGAGCGCACCTCCGAGTTCCCGCTGGCTATCGACGCCGACTGCCCCATGAACATCGGGCAGTTCGGGCCCGCTGGCGCGATCGATCTCGGGACGCTCGGCGACCTGCGCGGCACGCTGACCATCCTCCGCGATTCCGGCGTGCTGCCCTGATGACAGAGGGCGCGGCGCGATTCGTGCGCACGAATCGGTCCCGCGCGATCCCGACGCCGTGGCGCATCGGGCTGGCGGCGATTGTCGGCGGCGTGATGTGCGCCGTGCTGGCGCCGCTGGTCTACGTGGTCTTCGCGGTCTTCGGCAACATCGAGGGTTCGCTCGAGACGCTGTTCCGCGCCGACGTGTGGCGGCTGGTCTGGCGGACGGTGCTGCTGGCGCTGTGCGTCACGGCCTCCGCGCTGGCGCTGGCCACCGGGCTGGCGTGGGTGATCGCGCGTCGGCCCGTGCCCGGCGGCAGGGCGTGGCTGATCCCGCTCTCGCTGCCGCTCGCGGCGCCCAGTTTCCTCGTCGCCGAGGCGCACCACAGGGCGTTGGGCTTCGACGGTTTCGTCGGCGCCTGGCTCTCGATCACGCTCATCACCTACCCGCTGGCGCTGCTGCCGCTGGAGGCCACGCTGCGACGGGTGAGCCGTGATGCGGAGCACGCCGCCCGCTGCTTCGGCTGCACCGGCTGGCAGGCCTTCCGCAAGGCCACGCTCCCGCAGATCATGCCGACGCTGGAGTGGACCGGCCTGCTCATCGCGCTCTACGCCCTGAGCGACTACGGCGCCCCCGCGATGCTGCGCATCCAGGTGCTGACCACGGCCATCGAGAGCCGGCGCATGTTCGACCCCGCCGGCGTGGCGGTGCTGTCGCTGCTGCTGTGCGCGATGGCGATGGCCTGCATCGTGGGCATCGGGCGCATCCGCTCCACGCGCTGGTGGATCGCCCCCAGCGCCCACGTCGAGATCCGCTGCGACGAGTGCACACGCCTGCGCGGCGCCGGCGCTGTCATGGGCACGCTGCTCTGCGCCGGCACCTTCGCGATGGGCGTCGGCGTGCCCGCGAGCATGGTGCTGCTGTGGTGGATCAAGGCCGGCGAGGCTGCGGACACCTCGATGCTCGGCGCGCTGCGCATCGCCGGCCCCGGCGCGAGCCGCTCGCTCGGCGTCGCGATCGCCACCACCGCCATCGCCTGCGTGCTGGCCGTTCCTTTCCTGATGCTCGGCCTGCGATCGCCCGACGCCCAACGCGGCTCGCGCACCACGCGGCTGAGCACGCTCACGCTCGTCGGCTACGCCATGCCCGGCGTGGTGGTGGGCTTCGCGCTGGTGAGCATCGGGCTGCGCACGCCGCTGCTCTACCAGACGCTGCCGCTGCTCCTGATGGGCTACCTCGTGCGCAGCATGGCGGAGACGCTCGGCCCCGCCTCCGCCGCGGCGCGCAGACTCCCGCACGAGCGGCTGGACGCGGCCCGCGGCCTCGGCGCCTCGTACGCGACGACGTGGCGACGCATCGGCCTCCCCGCCGTCGCCCCCGGGCTCATCGCCGGCGGGGCGCTGACGTTCCTCACGGTGGTGAAGGAACTGCCCGTCACGCTCATCCTGCGCCCGACGGGCTTCGACACACTGGCCTTCGAGCTCTTCGACTCGCTCAAGGAAGCGATGCACACCCGCGCAGCCCCCATGGCCGTGGTGCTGCTGCTGGTGAGCGGGCTGGTGGTGGGCGCGCTGGTGGCGTCTGACAAGGACGACTGACGACATCACGTCATGTTTCGTGTGCGCCGCTGACACACATGACAAATGTATGTCAGTGCAATTGCACGGCGTCGTTCAAGATCATCTTTCGCATGACAAAGCGCTGTCAGGTGTGGTGAGCGATCACATCAACGCACGCTGTACAACGATCCGATTCATGTTGCGGCGCGCTGATCGACCCGGGGGCGTGCCGCGTCGTGTTGAGCGGGTCTACACAAGGGCGGGATAATGCGATACTCCGAGCAGTTTTTCGAGGGCCAGAGCGCGGGCTCCCGCGAGTCGGCGCAGGTCGTGGCGCCGATCATCCTCGAGTTGGCGCCCGCGGAGCGCATCGTGGATGTCGGATGCGGCGTGGGGACGTGGCTGAGCGTCTTCGCGTCGAACGGCGTTCAGGATGGGCGCGGCTACGACGGCGACTACGTCGAACGCGATCAATTTCAGGCCTCGTGGGATTGGTTCAGGCCGATCGATCTTGTCGAACCTCCGACGCCGGATGAGACGTACGACCTCGCGGTGTCCCTCGAAGTCGGCGAGCACCTGCCGACGGCGGCCTCATCGCGCTACGTCGAGTTCCTCACGTCGCTGGCGCCCGTGGTCGTCTTCTCCGCCGCGATCCCGCTCCAGGGCGGCACCAACCACGTGAACGAGCAGTGGCCGAGCTTCTGGGCCTCGCGCTTCGCAGATCACGGATACGTGCCCGTCGACGCGATCCGACCGCGGATCTGGCACGACGATCGCGTCCGCTTCTGGTACCGCCAGAACATGCTCTTCTACGTGCAGGAATCGGCGCTGAGCCGCTTTCCGCGCCTCGCAGCGGAGCATGAGAAGACAGACCCGCGGATGCTCGAAGTTGTGCACCCCGAACTCCTCCAGCACCGCAACAGTCAGCCCCTGCAGCCGCCGCTGCGGCTGGCGACACACGCGCTGCGGCTCGGCGCGAGCCGGGTGAAGCGGGTTCTGCGGGTCTGAACCCTTGGGAACCCGCGGGGGGCTACCGGCCGGGTGAGGCTCCCGGCGCGGAGCTCGATACGATCCCGTCATGTCCACCCCCACACCCGAGCGCCGTCTCGCCCTGCGGATCGTCACCATGCCGCGGGACACCAACCCCTACGGCACCATCTTCGGCGGCGTCATCCTGAGCTACATCGACCAGGCGGGCTTCGTGGAAGCGCGCACCCACGGCGCCCACCGCTGGGTGACCGCGTCCATCGACCGCGTCGATTTCAAGGCCCCCGTGATGCTGGGCGACATCGTCAGCCTGTACACCCTCACCGAGCGGGCCGGCACCTCCAGCGTCACCGTCCGCGTGCAGGTCGAGGCCGAGCGCTACCTCACCGGCGACGTCCTCCCCGTCACCGAGGCCACGCTCACGCTCGTGGCGGTGAACGCGGCGTGCAAACCGATCCCGTTCCGCTCCGCCCCGACCATGACCCCCGCCCTCGGAACTACCCCCGGTGCTGCGGGAACCGCCACCGGATCCACTCCGGGCCCGGGCTCCCCGAGTCCCACCGGCGCCGCGTAGACCCTTTGTGAAGAAATCCGGGGGTCTGTGTATGGTGTCGGCCGCATGGAGCACGCATCGTTTGTCAGCACGGCCACGGTGAAGGGCGCTCTGGTTGCGCGCATCGAGTGCAACAGCGTCGGTCAACGAGAATCGGCGATCCTGCAAGAGGCCCTCGTCGAGGCGGCCGAGAACGGGCACTGGCGCCTCGCCGTCGACATGACCAACGTGACCATTCTCACGTCCGTCGGCATCGGAATGCTTATCACGCTGCACAAGAAGTGCCACGAGCACAAGGGCAAGTTCGTGATCTTCGGGATCAGCCCGGAGATCGTCGACCTGCTCAGGCTCACGCGCCTCGACAAGCTCCTGAAGATCGCCAAGGACCGGGACGCGGCGGTGAAGGCCGTCGCGTGAGCGCCCCCGGAACCCCCGGCATCGGCGTGCTGCTCTCTGGTTCCGGGCGCACGCTGCTCAACCTGCACGAGCGGATCGAATCGGGCGACCTGCCCGCGCGGATCGCCTTCGTCGTCGCCTCACGGGAATGCTTGGGGGCGGACCGCGCCCGCTCCCTCGGGTACCCCACCTCGGTCGTGCCGGGCGATGTGGATCCTTCGACCCTCGGCGCCGTCGCCCGCGATCACGGAGCCTCCATCATCGCGCTCGCCGGATACCTGCGCCTGGCGCCGATCCCGGAGGGGTACGCGGGCCGTGTGGTGAACATCCACCCGGCGCTGCTGCCGTCGTTCGGGGGGGCCGGCATGTACGGTATGCGCGTGCATACGGCCGTGCTGGAGGCGGGGTGCAAGGTCAGCGGCTGCACGGCGCACCTCTGCGACGACCGCTACGACACGGGGCCCATCCTCGCACAACGCGCGTGCGCGGTGCTCGAAGGCGACACGCCGGAGTCGTTGGCGGAACGCGTTTTCGCGCTCGAGCGTGAGGTCTTCCCGGAGGCCATCCGCGCCATGGCGGAGAATCGCGTCGAGGTGTCGCCCGACGGCCGCCGCGCGCGAATCATTCCCGCGTGAGAGCCCCTTCTCCAAAGCGACGGCCCGGGTTGAGCGGCGTAGCGCGTGCGCTCGTCGTTGCGGTGTCGCTCTTCATGCTGGGCGCGGCCGTCGCCGAGGCGAGCGGCGCAGACGCCCGCACGCTGCAGCGGCGCGCCAACGAGGCGTTCCGCACGAAGGAGTACGCCGAGGCCCGCGATGCGCTGCAGCGGCTCGTCCGGCTGCGTCCGGAAGACGCCCTCGCCCACTACAACCTCGCTTGTGCGCTCGCGCGTCTGGGCGAGACGGAGGCGGCGCTCGATGCGCTCGAAGACGCGATCGGCGTCGGCTTCATCAACTTTCACCACATGGCCCACGACAAGGACCTCGCGCCGCTGCGTGGGGAGCCGAGGTTCCAGGCGGTGTTGCTGGGCTGGGGCGAACTGCTCGACATGCGCGGCGAGGCCGATCTGGAGTCCGCGCGCGAAGCGCTCGGCCCGCGGTATCACTACGAGCGCGACGAGATGTTGCGGCTCAATTTCGCCTCATCGCTGCCGGCCGAGTCGTTCGAGGCCGCCCGCGCCGAGATCGACCGCGTGGCGGCGTACGCGGATGCCCGGCTCTTCCCGCAACCCGATCCCGACGACCCCCGCGCCGACGCGTGGGTGACCGTGATCCTGCCCACGCCCGAGGACTTCGTTCGCTTCGTTCCCGCCGAGGGGGTGGGGGGGATCTACGACCGCGATCGACGCATCCTCGTCACCAGCGACATCGGCCCAAGCCTGCGTCACGAGTTCCTGCACGTGCTGCACCACCGTCGCATGATGCGCCTCGGGCAGACGCACCCGCTGTGGGTGCAGGAGGGTCTGGGCACGCTCGTCGAAGATCTCGAAGAGGGCCCCGACGGGGTGGAGCGGGCGGTCCCGTCGTGGCGCACCAACATCGCTCGGCGTCTACGCGACGCCGGGCGGCTCACGCCCTGGCGGACGCTCTTCGCGCTCGACGATGAACGGTTCATGCGCACCCGCGCCAACGCCCAATACGCGCAGGCCCGGGCCGTGTTCATGGACCTCGAGCGTCGAGGCGCCCTCGCCGAGTGGCTGCGCAACTACGAGCAGACGTTCGACGAGGACCCGACCGGGGTGCTGGCGTTCGAGCGAACGCTCGGGGCGCCGCTCGCCCAGATCGAACGCGAGCACCGCGACTGGCTGAGCGGCGTCCCCCTCGTCGCCGATGTGATGCGCCGGGCCCCGGTGTGGCTGGGCGTGGCTTTGAGCGGAGGGGCCGGCGACGGCCTCGTCGTCGAGGACGTCGTCACCCGGCCGCGCGAGGCCGGCGAGCGGCTCCGGCCGCGCGACGTGATCCTGTCGATCGACGGGCGCCCCGTCCGCACCACCCAAGAGGTGGAGCGTGTGATGGGCGATCTGGAGCCCGGCGACCGCGTCCTGCTCGACGTCCGACGGGGCACGCGCCGGCTCTCGTTCGAGGCCTTGGTGTTCCGGCGCTGAGACCGCCGCGGCACGCACCTGCTTTGAAGAGGGTGTCGCGCGCTCGTACACTGCCCGCCCGCACAATCGCGGGGCCGCGTTGGCGCGCAAGGCGACCGGCCCACGCATCGCCCCTGTGTCGTACACCCGACTGAGAACCCATGACCGCACCGGCCAAGAGGGGCTTCGGCTCCGACTTCAAACAGTTTTTCTTCCGCGGCTTGGGCATCCTGCTGCCCTCCGTGCTGACGATCTGGCTCCTGTGGGCGGTCTTTCAGTTCGTGACGGCGCGTGTGGCGGAGCCGATCAACGGCGG
Organism: Phycisphaerales bacterium; assembly: GCA_007693765.1. Lineage (GTDB taxonomy): Bacteria > Planctomycetota > Phycisphaerae > Phycisphaerales > UBA1924 > RECZ01. The sequence continues at coordinate 15,377 of RECZ01000105.1, forward strand.
CATCCGGCAGGCGGTGATCTGGGTGGCGCCGCGCGTCGTGGACGACGGGCGCCTGCCCGAGTGGTTCGTGGTGCGCCACGAGCAGATTGCGCGGATGCAGGAGGACCGCGCCCGCCAGGGGCTGCGCCCGCTGACGGAGGAACGCATCCGCAAGCAGGTGCGCGAGTCCAACTTCCGCGAATGGTGGGACGCCCACTTCTTCCTGCGGATCATCGGGCTCGTCGTCGCGATCATCCTGTTCTATCTCGCCGGCCTGCTGCTGGGGAACTTCATCGGGCGGCGTCTCTACGCGCGCTTGGAGCGTTTAATCACCCGACTGCCGCTCATCAAGCAGGTCTACCCCAGCATGAAGCAGGTGGTCGATTTCCTGCTCGGTGAGCGCCAGATATCGTTCAACCGCGTGGTGCTGGTCGAGTACCCGCGCAAGGGCATCTGGACGGTCGGGTTCCACACCGGGCAGACCATGCGGGCCATCAACACTCACGCCGGGGGCGACTGCGTGAGCGTGTTTATCCCCTCAAGCCCCACCCCCTTCACGGGGTACGCGATCAACCTGCCGCGTGGGGAGGTTGTCGATCTGCCCATCAGCGTGGAGGAGGCGTTGCGGTTCGTGGTGACCGGCGGCGTGCTGGTGCCCGATTCGCAACGCGTCGACGCCCCCCGCGGCGCCGGCCCAGACCCTGCGGCGCGGCCGCGCTTGGCAGAAGAGCGCGGGCAGGGGAAGATCCCCGCCCCACCCCCGGAACCTGCCCCTCATACACCCGCGGGAGCCCCCCCGGGCAAGCCCGAGCACGGCCCAGCAGGCCATGACACCGAACCAAAGGAGCGTCGATGAGAATCGAGGTGACCGGAAAACACGTCGAACTCACCGACGCCATCGTCGAGTACGCCCGCGCCAAGTGCGAGAAGCTCACGAGGTTCTACGATGGCCTGATGGAGATCGAGTGCGTCCTGGACAAGGCGGCGCACAACGAATTCACCGCGGAGATTGTCTGCGACGTCGTCAAACACGAGAACTTCGTCGTGAACGCCCGCGGCCCCGACGTGTACGCGTGCATCGATCAGGCCGAGGACCGCATGGCGCGGCGGCTGCGAGACTTCAAGGAAAAACTACGCGACAACCGGCGCTAACCAACGCCTTCCCGCCGACCCGAACCGGAGCACCCCACGCATGAGGCTGAGCGAGATCGTCATCCCCGGAGCCATCGTCGCGACCCTGTCGTCCAACAGCCGCGACGAGGTTGTCCACGAACTCATCGACGCGCTGATCGCGGCCGGCGCCGCCGAGAAGCGCCTGCGCGACGAATTGATCAAACTGGTGCTCGAACGCGAGAAGCGCGGCTCCACGGGGTTTGGCAAGGGCGTGGCCGTGCCGCACGTCAAGCACGAGAGCGCCAAGGGCGTCTCGCTCGCGATCGGGCTCAGCCAGTCGGGGGTGGACTTCAACGCGCTCGACAAGCAGCCGGTGTACTCGGTGTTCCTGCTCGTCAGCCCGGTCGATGCGCCGGAGGATCACCTGCAGGCCATGGAGGTCATCTTCAAGAACCTCAGCGTGGACACCTTCCGGCGGTTCCTCCGCCAGGCCTCGAGCGTTGAGGAAGTCGTCGATCTGCTCAACGACGCCGACAGCCAGCAGATCTCGGGCTGACCGCGGCCCGTTCACGCGTCTCCTTCCATCACCACGCCGCACCGCACCCACGCGAGGGGTCTCGTTGCCGAACCGCGCCAGCGCAAAAGTGGTCATCAAGAATCGGCTCGGGCTCCACGCCCGGCCCGCGATGGCGTTCGTGGACATCGCCGTGGCGTGCGCCGCGTCGGTGCGCGTGCGAAAGGGCGACGACGAGGTCGACGGCAAATCCATCATGCAGATGATGATGCTCGCCGCCACCAAGGGCACCGAACTCGAGATCGTCGCCGAGGGCGACGACGCCGAGCAGACCATCGCCAAGCTCGTGAAGCTCGTCGAGCAGGGCTTCGGCGAGGGTTGAGGGTGAGCGCCCGCTCAGTCGCTCGCAGCGCGGGCGAGCTCCGCCTCCGCCGCGATGAAGCCGAACGCGGGCCACGAGCCGTCGCCGAGCCCGTGGACGATCTCCTCGAACACCCGCGTTGACGCCTCGGTGTCGCCGCGAACCAGCAGGTACGCGCCAACGCCGTGCCGCAGCGTCGCGCCCGCGGTCCCCGAGCGTGCGGCGGCGTCGGCGAGCACATCGTCCGGCGTGCGCTCGCCCCGGTGCAGCAGCAGCAGCGCGTGGTAGTCGTGGTTCTCGATGACGCCCATCACGGGCCGGATCGTCGCCAGCACGCGATCAGCGCCCGCGTCATCGCCCGAGCGCAGGCGCGCGAGCACGAGCCAGTGCGCCGCGGCGACGTACATGTCGTCGTTGCGTCGGGAGGCGTCGAGACAGCGCGTGAAGGTCGCTGCGGCGGTCTCGAAGTCACCCCGGAGATAGTGCGCCAACGCGAGGTGGTAGAGGATGTTGAACCGTGTCGTCGACCGGGGCAGTCCCTGCCGGTTCGGCGCCCCGTCGGGCTCGATTTCATCGGGCAGCATGCGCGAACGCTCATCGGCGATCGTGAGGTCCGAGACGGCCTCATCGAAGCGCCGCAGCGTGATGAACCTGTGCCCCCGGTGGCGCAGGATGCGGTGATCGTCCGTATGCGCTTCGAGCCCCCGCGTCAGCACCCCGACCGCGTCGTTGTAGCGCCCGAGGTATCCCAGCCGACGCGCGACCCAGATCAGCGTTTCCGCGTCGTGGGGACGGGACGCCCGCTCCCGCTCCGCCTCGGCCAGATCGGCCTCCAGCCGCGTGCGCACATCGTCGGGGATCGTCGGGCGGAACAACGGTTGACCGAGCAGCGAGACGCACTCCGGCTGCGGCGGGTCGGAGGCGAAGACACCGGCGCTCAGCAGCGCGGCGAGGGCCATCGCCGACAGCGCGCGGGTGGTCGAAGTGATGGCTCGGGTGTGTCGCATGACAGGATCGTGCCACGCTATGCACGGGGCCACAAGCGGGGACGGCCCGATAGATCCCCGCTGGCATGTCGTGCCGCAGGGCATTTGATTTGTGCCTGGATGCAAATTTGGCGGGAATCTGCGCAGAAAACGGTGGCTCTGCGCACCGGCCGTGGTACGGTGAAGCATTCCCGGACCGGATCAGACCATGAGGAGCCACCAGTGATGAATCGATTGCGCTCTGTCCTGCACCTGACCATCGTTCTCGCCCTCGCGCACTGCCTCGGCCTCGGCGCGGCCCTCGCCGAAGACGGCCCCGTGCGGTTCGACGGGCACAGCGTCGTGCGCGTGCACCTCCAGACCGAGGACGACCTCCGGTTCATGCTGGGCGTGAGCGACGACCCCTGGGCGGAGCGTCTCGGCGTCGGCGTGCTCGACTTCCGCGTCGCCCCGGACCGCATGGACGACCTCCGCGCCAGCGGTCTCGAGTTCGAAGTGCTCATCGAGGATGTGCAGACGCTCATCGACGACGAGCGCGAGCGCCTCAACACGCGCCACCTGCGCGCCTGGTTCGACGACTACCGCACCAACGCCGAGGTGAGCGACTACGTCGACACGCTCGTCAACGACTTCCCGCACATCGCCACACGCCACCACGTGGGCACATCCATCCAGGGGCGCGAGATCTACGCGATCCGCATCACCGGCTCCGGCGACGACAGCGGGCGGCGGGCCCTGCTGTACACCGGCGGCCAGCACGCGCGCGAGTGGGTGTCGATCTCCACATCGATGTACATCGCCGACCGCTTCGTGCGCGACTACGGCGCCGACTCGCGGACCACGGACCTGCTCGACGCGACCATCGTCTACATCATCCCCGTCGTGAACCCCGACGGCTACGAGTTCACGTGGACGACGCAGCGGCTCTGGCGCAAGAACCGGCGCAACAACCCCGGCAGCTCGTTCTTCGGCGTCGACCTCAACCGCAACTGGGGCTACGAGTGGGGCGGGCAGGGTTCGAGCGGCGCCACGTGGAGCGATATCTACCGCGGCGCTGCGCCCTTCTCGGAGCCCGAGACCGCGGCGGTGCGCGACTTCACCCTGGCGCGCGACAACATCGCGGCCCACGTCGACATCCATTCCTACTCCCAGCTCGTGCTCTCCCCGTGGGGCTACACCCAAACGGACGTCGCGCCCGACGCCTGCCACCTCGACGGGCTGGCGCAGGAGATGGCCGACGAGATCTTCAGCGTGCACCAGAAGCCCTACTTCGCCGGGCCCGCGGGCGCCTCGTTGTACGTCGCCTCCGGCATCGGCCCCGATTGGTTCTACGGCGAGCGCAACATCTATGCGTGGACGTTCGAACTCCGCGACACCGGGCAGTTCGGGTTCATCCTGCCCGCGACTGAGATCTTGCCCACCGGCGAGGAAACCCTCGCGGCCGTGCTGCACCTGGGCGAGTCCGTCGCGTACGCCGACCGCGTCCGCTTCGAGGGCCCGGACGGCCCCGGCGAGAGCGTGGCGCCGAGCGTGAACGCCCCGGTGTCGTTCGATGCGCGGGCCATCCTCGGCGCGACGCTGGATGACTCCACGGTCACGCTGCACGCGCGTGTCGACGGCGGCGCGTATGTCGGGGCGACCATGCTCGAAACGTCGCCGGGCGTCTTCGCGGGCACGCTCCCGGCCGGCGCCTGCGGGCAGGTGATCGAGTATTTCGTCACCGCCGCCACGACGATGGGCGACACCGCCTCCTTCCCCGCCGATGCGCCCGTGAACGTCTTCACGCTGCCCGTGCTCGACCCCGACGGGCCATGCCTGATCCCCGGCGACGCCAACGGCGACGGCGTGGTGGACTTCGCCGATCTCAACATCGTGCTCAACCAGTTCGGCCTGACCGGCGCCCCGGGCGAACTCCAGGGCGATCTCAACGGCGACGGCGCCGTCGGCTTCGCCGATCTCAACATCGTGCTCTCCAACTTCGGCGCCGGCGGCTGAACCGGGCGTACATCGAGAGCGTGACGGTGGCGTTCTCGCCGGCGGTGCTGGGGCGCTTCAGTGGGGGCCCCATGGGGCCCTTCCGGGGGGGGCGAGGGCGTCGAGCAGCCACGCGGCGAATCGCGCCTTGGGGATAGGCCCCGGTGTCGAGATCGTCGACGCGTCACGCCGGACGAGGTGCGCCTCGATTTCTTCGGCGTCCATTGTCTCGAGCGGGTTGGCGACGATCGCGTCTACGTTTTTGCGCTCGAGCTTGGCTTGCGCGGAGGCGAGCATTTCCGCCCGCGGCTCCAGCGCGAACCCGATGAGCGTCTGGTCGGGGCGACGTAGTGCGGCGCACATCGCGAGCAGATCGGGCGTGGGATCGAGCGCGAGCGTCAGGCCGACGCCGCTGCGCCGGAGTTTCTCGACCTCCTGTGCGCCCGGCTCGGGGGCGCGGGGTCGGAAGTCGGCGACCGCCGCGGCCATGATGAGGGCGTCGCAGTGGGGCAGACGAGCGCGGAGGAGGGCTTCGAGTTCGGCCGTTGTCCGGAACCGTGACACGCGCACCCGCGAATCGTCGCACCCCATGCACACCGGTCCCAGCAGCAGTTCGACACCAAGGCCACGCTCCGCGGCCTCGGCGGCCAGCGCCACGCCAAGCTTCCCGGAGGAGCGGTTCCCGATGTACCGCACGCGATCGATGGGCTCCTGCGTGGGGCCGGCGGTGATGAGCAGGCGGCGGATGGGGGCGCGTTGGTCGTGCATGGAGCGGCGGAGGAGCGGCGTCGGCATAAAAGTCGTCGCGGCGAGTGGGTTTGCCGTGTCAGGGGGTGTTCAGCATAATGCGGGTCATCCCGGCACGGGTGGGCGGCGCGCCGGCGCTACGCTTTGGAAGGCATACCGAACATCCCCTGACCGACGGCGTCGCGTCGTCGTCGGGGCAACAGACTGAGCACGCGCAGGCAGGACGAATGGCACGATCGAAGAAGAAACTCGGCGAAATCCTCGTGTCGTGGGGCGACGTCACGCAGGAGCAGGTGGATCAGGCCATGACCATGGCCAAGGGCGCCAACAAGCGCCTGGGCGAGGCCCTGATCGACGCCGGCTTCACCAAGGAGGAGCAGGTCGCCAAGGCGATCGCCCACCAGTTCGGCATGCCCTTCGTCGATCTGGGCGACGAAAAAGTGGCCGCCAGCGTGGACGCCAAGCTCGCTCCCGAGGAGCTGATCCGCAAGCACCTGATCCTGCCCATGGCCAAGCAGAACGGGCGCCTGCAGTTGGTCATCCACGACCCGATGGACCTCGAGCTGCTGGACATGCTCCGGTTCCGCCTGAACGCGGAGATCGAGCCCCGCATCGCCCCGCGCTCCCGTATCAAGGCGTTCATCGACACCAAGCTCGGCGGCGGCGCGCCCAGCCTCGTGGACCCCAAAGAATCGCTCATAAGCGAGTCGATCGACCGCTCGCTGGATAAATCCGTCGATGCGTCGATCGACCGCGACGCCGCGCCCGAGGCGCCGATCATCAAGCTCTGCGCCCGCATCCTCGTCGAGGCGGTGAAGATGCGCGCCTCAGACGTCCACATCGAGCCGATGATGGACCGCATCCGCCTGCGCTACCGCATCGACGGCGTGTGCATCGAGCGCGACAACCTGCCCAAGCGCATGCAGAACGCGGTGCTCACCCGCTTCAAGCTCATGGCGGGCATGAACATCGCGGAGAAGCGCATCCCGCAGGACGGCCGCATCAAGCTGCCCGTCGATCAGGACACCATCGACTTCCGCGTCAGCGCGTGCCCGGCGTACCACGGCGAGTCGGTCGTGCTGCGTATTCTGCGCCCGGACGCGGTGCGCATCGGCCTCGAGAACCTCGGCTTCGAGCCCGACATGCTCGAGGCGTTCAACAAGATCATCCGGCGCCCCAACGGCATCTTCCTCGTCACCGGCCCCACGGGTTCGGGCAAGACGACGACGCTCTACTCGGCGCTCGACATCCTCAACCGGCCCGACAAGAAGATCATCACCGCCGAGGACCCCATCGAGTACGCGTTCACCGGCATCAACCAGTGCCAGGTGCGCGACAACATCGGGCTCACCTTCGCGAGCATCCTCCGATCCATGCTCCGTCAGGCGCCCAACATCATCCTCGTGGGCGAGATCCGCGACAAGGAAGTGGCCGAGGTCGCTATCCAGGCGGCGCTCACGGGCCACCTCGTGTTCAGCACGCTGCACACCAACGATGCGCCCTCGGCCATCACCCGTCTCTCGGATATGGGCGTCAAACCTTTCCTCGTGGCGTCGTCCATCCAGGCCGTGATGGCGCAGCGGCTCATCCGCGTTCTCTGCCCCAAGTGCAGAGAGGTCGACGATGCGCCGGACCGCAAGCTGCTCCGCCTCGTGAACATCTCAGACGAGGAAGCGCAGGGCAAAATCATGCGCGCCGTCGGGTGCGAGCACTGCACCAACACCGGCTACCGCGGCCGCAAGGCCATCTTCGAGATGATGACCATGAACTCCGAGATCCGAGAGATGGCCTTCAAGGGCGACTCGATTTCTCACATCCGCAGCGCCGCCCTCGCCAACGGCATGCGCAGCCTTCTCGACGACGGCAAAATCAAGATCCTCAAGGGCGTCACCGCCCCCGGCGAGATCGCCCGCGTCGCTCAGGCGTCCGGCCTCGACCTCGTCGACATCGAAACGGAATAACCCCACGCCGCCCGCGGCGCCGCACCGCCCACGCTCCGAACCAACGGAACGAGTACCACACCATGTCCAGCATCCAGATCGACCGACTGCTCGACACCACGATCAAGACCGGCGCCAGCGATCTCCACCTCACCGTGGGGCGCCCGCCAACCCTCCGCCTCCACGGCGGCCTGAAGAACCTGCAGACCAAGGTCCTCGACAGCGAGGACATGGTGTCGCTGATGAAGGCGATCACCCCCGAGCGAAACCAGCAGGAACTCCAGGAGGGCGGCAGCACCGACTTCGGCTTCGCCTACGGCACCGCGGCCCGCTTCCGTGTGTCCGTCTTCCGCCAGCGCGGCGACATCGCCATCGTCTGCCGGCAGATCCCCAACAAACTTCTGACTTTCGAGCAGATCGGCCTGCCCGAGATGTGCCGCGAGCTCATCCGACGCCCGCGAGGCCTCTTCCTGGTCACCGGGCCGACCGGTTCGGGCAAGACGACGTCGCTGGCGACGATGATCGACTACATCAACGACAACTTCGAGCGGCACATCGTCACGATGGAAGACCCCATCGAGTACTACCACTACCACAAGAAATCGGTGGTGAACCAGCGTGAGGTCGGCGGCGGGCTCGACGTGCCCACCTTCGCCGAGGCCCTCCGCCGCGTGCTCCGTCAGGACCCGGACGTGATCCTGGTCGGCGAAATGCGAGACCTCGAGACGATCGAGGCCGCCATCCGCGCCGCCGAGACGGGCCACCTGGTGTTCGGCACCCTCCACACGACGGGCGCCGCCAAGACGATCGACCGCGTGGTCGACGCCTTCCCCGTCACCCAGCAGAACCAGATCCGTGTGCAGCTCTCCACGGCCCTGATCTGCGTCCTGAGCCAGGTGCTGCTGAGCCGCATCGACACCAAGGGCATGGTCGCCGGCTACGAGTTCCTCGTGGTCACCCCCGCCATCGCCAACCTCATCCGCGACAACAAGTCCTTCCGCATCGACTCCTCGATCCAGACGGGCAAGAAGTTCGGCATGCAGCTCCTCGACGAGCACCTCTGGTCCCTCTATTCGAGGGGGATGGTCTCCGGCGAGGACATGATCGACAAGGCCAAGAACCCCGGCGATCTGCGAGACCGCATCCACCGCGCCGGCAAGCTGGTGGGCCGCGCCGAATTCGACACCGAGGATGTGTCTGCGGACTGACCGCTCACCCCGGTCGCCATGCCGCGGCACCCGGGCCGACAGCCCGCAGGCAGTCTCCTGCATCGGGCCGATGCGCCAGAATGTTCGCTTCTAATACGTATCAATCGCACGTTGTCGGAATCAAAAAAGACTCTCACGCGACCGAGAATGGCCGAACAGCAAGAGTGATGGGCACGAATGGTCCCGTACGATGCAGTTGTTTCGGCCGACGCCGCACTGGCGTCGGGAGGTAGTTAGATATGGTCATGGACCCGAACGAACTCAAAAACCGCAAGCTGGGACGCGTGCTCACCAAGATGGGCAAGATCACGCGTGAGCAGGTCCACGAGGCCCTCGAGGTCCAGAAGCAGCAGGCGAAAAAGAAGAAGATCGGCGAGGTGCTCGTCGAACTCGGGTACGTCACCAAGACGGACGTGATGGCCGCCCTCGCCGGGCAGGCGGGCATGGCCTTCATCGATCTCACCGACATGGAGATCTCCGAGAGCGCCATCGAGGCGATCCCGCCCGAGACGGCCCAGGCCTATCAGGTCGTTCCCTTCGCCTACGAGCAGTCCTCGCGGACGATCGAGGTCGCCCTCAAGTCCCCCGACAACTTCCGGGCCGTGGACGACCTCCGCCTGCTCATGGGCTTCAAGGTCAAGGCCTCTGTCGCCGACCCGGAACAGGTCGACGCCCTCCTCAAGAAGCACTACAGCCGCTCCGAGTCCGTCGTGGACGTCGTGCAGGAGCTCGCCTCGGACAAGAAGTTCGAGTCCCTCGCCAACCGCGGCGACTCCATCGACCTTGACGCGGTGCTCGAGGCCGCCGACGACAACAAGGTCATCCGCCTGCTCAACCTCGTGCTGATGCAGGCCATCAAGGACCGCGCCTCGGACATCCATTTCGAGCCCTTCGAGGACGAGTTCAAGATGCGCTACCGCATCGACGGCGTCCTCTACGAGATGGTCCCTCCGCCGCGGCATCTCGGCTCGGCGATCACCAGCCGCATCAAGGTCATGTCCAACCTCGACATCGCCGAGCGCCGCCTGCCGCAGGACGGGCGCGTCGAGTTGGTGGTGGGGGGGAACCCCGTGGACCTGCGCGTGAGCGTGCTGCCCACGATGCACGGCGAGTCGGTGGTGATGCGTGTCCTCGACCGCTCCAACGTCGAACTCTCGCTCGACCGCCTGGGCCTGCGCGAGGACGACCTCGAGACCGTCAACGAGCTCATCAACAAGCCCAACGGCATCGTGATCGTCACCGGCCCCACCGGCTCGGGCAAGACGACCACGCTCTACGCCGCCCTCGCCGCCCGCAACAGCATCGACGTCAAGATCCTCACCGCCGAGGACCCCGTCGAATACGACATCGACGGCCTCTGCCAGTGCCAGATCAACCCCGAGGCCGACCTCACCTTCGCCCGCGCCCTGCGGTCCTTCCTGCGTCAGGACCCGGACCTGATTCTCGTGGGCGAGATCCGCGACCTCGAAACAGCGCAGATCGCCATTCAGGCGTCGCTCACGGGCCACCTGGTGTTCAGCACACTGCACACCAACGATGCACCCAGCTCGATCATCCGTCTGCTCGATCTCGGCATCGAATCGTTCCTGCTCACCGCCACGCTCGAGGCCATCGTCGCCCAGCGGCTCGTCCGCACCATCTGCTCCAAGTGCAAGACGCCCTTCGACCCCAAGGAGGAGCAGTTGCTCGAACTGGCGCTGCTGCCCGAGGACGTCAAGGGCCGCTCCTTCTTCCAGGGCAAGGGCTGCGAGAACTGCAACGGCTCCGGCTACAAGGGCCGCATGGCGCTCTACGAGATCATGACCATGGACGACGAGATCCGCGAACTCGTCATGAAGCACGCCAGCACCAACCTCCTGCGCAACGAGGCCCGCAAGCGCGGTATGCGCTCGCTGCGCGAGTCCGGCCTCCTCGGCATCTTCGAGGGGCAGACCACGATCGACGAAGTCGTCCGCGAGACGCTCACAGAAGACTGAACCACGCCCGCGCCGGGCGCGCCGCCCGGCCACCCACAAGGCCCACGCCATGCCGACTTTCCAATACGAGGCCATGACCGCCGCCGGCAAGACCCAGAAGGGCGCTGTCGAGGCGAACAGCAGCGAAGAGGCGATCCAGCGCATCAAGCAGCAGGGCTATTTCCCCACCTCCGTGCGCGAGCAGAAGGTGAAGAAGACCGCGGGCCCGCCCGAGGGCGCCGGCGGCAAGGGCAAGAAGAAGAAGAAAAAGAGCGGCGCAGGCTTCAGCATCGGCGGCGTCAAGGCCAAGCAACTCACCACCTTCACGCGCCAGCTCTCCACCCTGCAGGACGCCGGCCTCCCGCTGCTGCGCTCGCTGCAGATCCTCGAGAGCCAGCTCAAGCCGTGCAAGCTCAAGGGCACGTTGCAGGGCGTCATCGAGGACGTCGAGGGCGGCGCCTCGCTCTCCGACGCCATGGCCAAGCATCCTCGCGTCTTCGACCGCCTCTACACCAAGATGGTCAACGCCGGCGAGATCGGCGGCGTGCTCGACGTCATCCTCCAGCGTCTCTCCGAGTTCATGGAGAAGGCCGAGCGGCTCAAGCGGCGCGTCGTCGGCGCCATGATCTACCCCATCGCGGTCATCATGGTGTCCGTGCTCATCGTCACGGGCATGCTCTACTTCATCGTGCCCCAGTTCCAGGAGATCTTCGCCGACTTCGGCGTCGAGCTCCCGATGCTCACGCAGACGCTCATCGACGCCTCCTCGTGGATCGCCGGCAACTACCCGACGCCCGACGCCCAGACCGTGCCCGGCATCGTCTGGGTCCTCGCGTCGCCCTTCATCATCTTCGCGTTCCTTAAGCTCGTCCGCCGCACCAAGCCCGGGCGCGCGGCGTCGGACACCGTCCTCATCTACCTGCCCGTCTTCGGCCCGCTCACCAAGAAGAGCACGATCGCCCGCTTCACCCGCACCCTCGGCACCCTCATCAGCGCCGGCGTGCCCATCCTCGAAGCGATCACCATCACATCCGAAACGTGCGGCAACCACGTCTACGAGAAGGCCCTCGTCAAAGTGCACGACTCCATCCGCCAGGGCGAGTCGTTCGCGGGCCCCCTGCGCGAAACCAAAACCTGCGACCCCATCGTGGTGAACATGATCGACGTCGGCGAGGAGACCGGCGACATGGACTCCATGCTCATGAAGATCGCCGACAACTACGACGAAGAGGTCGAGGTCGCCGTGTCGTCTCTCGTGCGCCTCATCGAGCCCATGCTGGTGCTCTTCCTCGGCGTCGTCATCGGCACCATCGTCATCGCGATGTTCCTCCCCATGGTCGCCATGATCGAGTCCCTCAGCGGCTGACCCCCCCGGAAGTTTTCCCCGCACACACCGCGCCACGCGCCAACGCCGCACGACCACGCCATGACCGAACCACGCCGACACATCCCGAGAGCCGCCCCGCGACGCAACGCGTTCACGCTCGTCGAGCTACTCGTCGTCGTCGTGATCATGCTCATCGTGATCGGCATCGTCGTGGTCGCGGGCGCCACCATCGTCGCCGAGAGCCGGCGCGCCAGCACCGAGCGCCTGATGGGCGCCGTCGCCAACGCCCTCGAGATGTTCCGCGCCGACCACGGCTACTACCCACCGCTGCTCTCGCACAACAACGGCAACCTGCACGTTCCCGAGGCGCAGCCCAACGCGTTCGACAGTTTCACCGCCGGTCCACTCGCCGACGCCCGTTTCCACAGCGTCTACTCCCTCGCGGCCTACCTCGTCGGCGTCGGCGACCTCGCCGGAGAGGGCGCAGGTGGCGGCGAGTACACAGAGGTCGACGGCGTCCCCGGCCCCGGCCTCCGCTCCCCCGGCATCGACCGCGCCTGGGGCGGCGCCATCGACGGCCTCCAAAGCGCCCAGCCGCCGACGACCGGGCGCACCTTCGGCCCCTACATCGACGTCGCCGCCGGGCGCAATATGCGGCAGGTGCGGCGCGGCGACGTCACCAGCTTCGCCCCGATATCACCGATTCCCGAGCAGAACGTCCGCTTCACCATCGTCGACCGCTGGGGCACGCCCATCCGCTACTACCGCTATTGGCCCACGCGTGAGGGCGACAACGCCTCGCTCGCCAACGCACCGCTCGAGCTCTTCTCGAGCGACACCGTCATCACGCTCGCGCCGGCGTATTCCAGCAGCCCAAACGCCAGTCTCACACCGGAGCAACTGGGGCGCGACCGGGTGCTGTTCGACGCCCCGTACGCGCTGCTCTCCGCAGGCCCCGACACGCTCTTCGGCTCCGGGCCCGACGAGCCCCCCGCCTCCGGGTCGCAACAGTACATCCGTCTGCGCGACGCCGGGCAGTACTTCCCAGCACAAGCATCCCCGGGCGACACCGCCGCCGAAGCGGGCGAGCGCCTCCGCCGGCGCCTCACCGACAACATCCGGGTGACCCCATGACACACGCCCGCGCGCACAACCAGAGCCCCCGCCGCGCCGCTCGCGCCTTCACCGTCATCGAACTGGTGGTGGTGCTGGGCGTCGTCGCGGTGCTGATCGGGCTGATCATCGGCGTCGGGCCGCGCGTGGTGGACAACCAGCGCGCCCAGGCCACGCGCACGCTCATCGGCGCGCTCGACCGCATGCTCGACGAGTACATGCAGGACAACGCCGGCCGCCCGCCGCGCTACGACTCGGTCCAATACGAGCTCGTCCCCGGCCGATTCCTCGCCGACTCTCCCAACTCCGATGAGAATCTCCGCGAGCAATACCCCTCGGGCTCCAGTCGCTTCCACATCCGCCACCCGGACGCCGCGATCTTCCTGCGGCAGGCGCAGGCCTCGCTCGGCGCCGGCGCCATCACCCGCGACCTGCCCGAGCGTTACCTCGTCCGCACCAACACCTTCAGCACCGACGCCGGCACCGGCTCGCAGGAAGAGGGCCTCGGCGCCCTCACCGTGCTCGACGCCTGGGGCGCCGTCGACCCCGGCTGGCAGGAGAGCGGCCTCGGGTTGCCCAGCGATCCGCCCCCGCGCTCCGCGTGGCCCGTCTACGGCGCCACGTTCATCCACTACGTCCACCCCGAGAACGAACTCGCCCAGGAGCTCTACGGGCGCTGCCTCAACAACCGCCCGTACTTCTTCTCCGCCGGCCCCGACCGGCGCTTCGGCGTCACGCACCAGCTCAACCGCGCCAACCCCGGCGTCCGCAACGCCAGCCTCCGCGACGACGCCCTTAAGGCCCTCGACGACAACATCTACTCCTACGAGCCCGGCCCCGTGAACCGCTCCGAAGGCTTCGGGAACAACTTCCGATGAACCGCGCCACGCGCACATCCCGAACCGGCCGCCGCGCCTTCACGCTCGTCGAGCTGCTCGTCGTCGTGACGGTGCTCGCCGTCGTCCTCATCGTGATGCTGCCGGCGTTCGCGCGCATCCTCGAGTCCTCGAACTACGCCGCGGCCGTCAACGCCACCACCGCCACCCTCGATCGCGCTGCCCAGCGCGGCGTCGACGGCGGCGTCGTCGTGCTCTACGACATCCACACCGAGCGCACCACGCTGCTCGCCGTCGAGATCCACTCGCGCGACGCCCGCATCGCCGACCGCCCCGCCTACGCCTACCGCCCCGTGCCCGGCGTGGCCCCCGTGGTCCTGCCGCGCAACATGCTCGTCTACGGGCTCTCCTTCAGCGTTGATACCACCCCCGTCTCCGGCGGCGATCCCGCGTGGCTCAACTGGTACCTCGGCGAGCGCGAGGCCGGCAGCAACACAACGACCAATAACTGGATCTTCCCGCGCAACCACCCGCAGTTCGTGCTGACCGACTACAACCCGCGCAACCCCCAGGACACGAACGCCCCCGGCAACGCCGGCAACACCACCCCCGTCACCGGGGACGCCCCCACGCAGCACCGGCTCGCCTTCGCCGAGTCGTTCTTCATCCCCTTCGACGCTAACGGCCGCGCCCTCGGCGCCGCGGCCTTCAGCGCCGGCGTGCGCGATGCCTACCTCGAGTTCCCCGACCTGCCCTACGAACCCGACGACCCCCGCGTCCCAACCGACAACCCCACCCGCTTCGACCCCTGGGTCTACACCCCTCGCGTCACCACGGGCGCTAGCGCCCACCCGCCGATCTTCAACCCCGAGGTGCGGCTGCGCCCCGCCGAGCGCCTCGCGATCGTCGACGCCCAGCGGCTCATCGGCGAGACGGGCGTGCGGGCGCCGTGGTTCGTGCGCGCCGACGCCACCCACATGATCACGCCCAGCGACAAGCAGACGCACCGCGACGACGACGCCGTCGCCCGCGTCAGCCGCTGGATCGATGTCAACGCCGAGATCCTGGCCATCCAGAGCAACTCCGGGAAAGTGGTGCGACGCCGATGACCAGCGCCCTCCTGCTCCACACTCGTCGATTCGCCCACCGCGCCACGCCGCGTCGCGCCGTGCCCGCCTTCACGCTGCTCGAGGTGATCATCGCCATCACCATCCTCGGGCTGGGCATCCTCGGTCTCGCGGCCCTCTTCGCCGGCAGCGCCCGCCAACAGGTCGACTCCACCCGCGTCAGCGACGCCGCCAACTTCGCCAACCGCTTCGAGAGCGTCGTCCGCGCCCGCTTCGGGCCCGTCAGCGTCGGCGCCCCGCTCAATTCGGCGACACTTTCCGCGGCCCAGGGCCAGTACGAGACGACCAGCGTGCCCATGACGCCCGGCGTGTGGTTCCCCCTCGCCTCGCAGCAGGGGGGCGATAACAGCCTGCGGGATGCGCTCGTCCTCAACGCCGCCGGCAGTTTCCAGCCCCTGAACTCGGCCTACCCCGTCTTCTTCCTCGTCGATGGCCCCCGCGAGCACGTGCTCTACCACAACCCGGCCAACCCGCGTTCGCCGCAATACGAGCCCCGCTACGGCGGGAGCGCGGCGCTCGGCGCCAGCGGCGCGACGTTTGAGCAGGGAGCAACGCCCAGCTTCTTTATCGATCCGGACACGAACCTTCCGCGCATCAACGACCTCCCCCACGGGCGCATCCACCCCGGATCGCTGCGCCTTCGCTTCGAGATCGCCCGGCGTGAGCAACAGGGCACTGTCTGGCGCGTCGCCTCGCGCCGGATCGTCCGCTTCAGCGACGCCCAGTTCTTCGGCGACGCCAACAACGAGAATTTCCCCAACGGCGTCGGGCAGTTTCCCAACGACAACGCGCCCCGCACCGACGACGGCGCCCTGCGCGTGATCTTCAACCGCACGCTCGTCCCGCCCGCCCCCAACTTCCCGCCGACCGCCTTCATCGAGGCCTTCCAGCCCGACGGCGTAACGTTCCTCGGCGCCGACGAGTGGATCGAGCGCATCGTCGTCGAGTCCTACGCGCACCGCGAGAACCTCTTCGCCTCCTACAGCGACCGCGTGCAGCGCCGCGACGACGGAACCGTGCTGGCCATCGCCGCCCTCATCCAGCCCGGCCTCGACGGCTCGTGGCGCATGGCCTACATCGTGTACGACGCCGGCGGCGCCGGCTCGGACGCCGTGTACGTACCGCCCGAGCCCGACACGGCCGACAACCGCGTGCTGCGCTCCCTCACAAACGTCAATCTCAACTACGACACCGCGCTCGATCGCTGGTACTTCGTCCTCAACAACGCCGACCAGCGCCGCTTCCTCACCCAGGGCGCGTTCGTGCTCGTCGGCGACAGCGCCGCCGCGGGCGGCGCCACCAACATCGTCCGCATCCAGAACGTCGACCGCCGCGCCGGGCAGGACCGCGCCTACCTCGACGGCGCCCCGCGCGTCGGCGGGCGCCCCATCCGCGCCGCGGGCCCCGGCTCCGCCGTCCCCATCACGGTGTGGACTCTCAGCGACAGCGTCCTCAGTCTTGAAGACAACACCCGCTGGAAGCTCTCCCCCGTGCTCGCGCGCGTCGTGACCCTGCGATGAGCGCCCACCAGATGCCCACCATGAAGCACCACCGCCGCACAGCACACAGCCGCCGCCGCAGCGCGTTCACGATCGCCGAGATGATCGTCGCGATCGCCGTGGTGGCGTTGCTCACCGTCGCCATCGGCGAGGTCTTCCGCAGCGTGACGCGCCTCACCACGCTCGGCGGCGCCGTCGCCGAGACCGACGGCCTCGCCCGCGCCATCGAGCGCAGCCTCCGCGCCGACTTCGACGCCCTCAACCGCCTCAACCCCGATGAGACCTTCCTCGTCATCCGCATGCGCGAAGTAGGCGACCTCAACCGCAACGGCGCCGTCGGCGGCGACGCCGAGGTCGCCCTCTACCTGACCGACGAGGACCGTCTCTGGGACCGCGAGCAGGGCCTCAACCCCTACGCAACCAGCGCCGGCGGTGAACGGCGCAGCCGCGCCGTCACCCGGCGCGTCGACGAGATCGCCTTCCTCGGGCGCGCCCCCGACGACCAGCCCTACCGCTCCAGCCAGGTCGATCCCTCCGGCGCCGTCCCCGTCGACACCGCCCGCCACGCCCGCCTGTACTGGGGCCACGCCCTGCGCCCGGCGCCGGACCCCAACTTCAACCCGGGCCCCACCACCGATCCCCTCGAGCGGCCGCGCCGGCAATTCCGACCCGACGGGAACATCGGCTCTGAACTCAACTGGGGCAGGGCCTTCGGCGTGCCCAACACCGGCGGCGTCCTCAGCCGCAACCAGTTCGCCAGCGATTGGATCCTCGCCCGCCACCAGTTGCTGCTCTACGGCGGCCTCGCCGCGGGCAACCTCGGCGTCACCAATCCGGACGCCCCCCATCCCATCGGCGGTGATCGCTTCTTCGCGCCCTACATCCGCGACCGCGAGGCGACCTCCACGGCACGCTTCCCGACCAACCAGGTCGGCCCGCTCAACGATCCGCCGGGGCCCATCCACAACTCGGAGGACCTCCCCGACCCGCGCTTCATCCGCCACGGGCGCGTCGATATCTCCGCCCAGAGCCTCGAAGACGTCCGCCGCTGGCTCGAGGGCGAGTCCGACCACGATGAGAGCAACGTGTTCCCCTTCGCCGACGCATACGCAGCCGGTCGCTTTTCGGGGGCGGGTTTCGAAGCGAAGAACGCACCGCTGTGGGTTCGTGAATTCGAAACAGGGGTTCTCGCCACCCGCCGCGCCAACGCCGCGCATCTCCGCGGCGCCCTCGCCGGCGTCCTCACGCGCATCCTGCAGGACGACACCTCCGGCCATCTCGACCGCGGCGTGCTGTCCGCCCCCGACACGCCCGAGCAGGAAGCGCTGATGGACCTGCACGCCGCCATCGCCACGCGGTGCAGCAACTTCGAGGTGGCGTGGTCCGACGGCTCAACGGTGCGCCGCCAATTCGAACGCGACGACAAAGTCTACAAGCCCGGCGACCTGCTCTGGTTCGACATCTCCCCCGTCGAAGACGAGCCCTCGAACAATCCCCCGCGCAACACCTACTTCGAGTGGTGGGCTTGGAACAACAGCCAAAGCGAGCCCGCCATCGAGTTCCGCTCCGGCTTCCCCGGCCAAAACCTCGCATCACCCACGCTGCCCATTCGGCCCGAGTTCCCCGAGATCACCTTCGACGCCATGGGTTCGCCCAACTTCATCCGCGCCGGCCTCAACGAGGGGGAGTATCCCCGTGTCCTCTCCGGCGGCGCGCCCACCGTCACCTCCGAGGCCATGGCCATCTGGGGGTTCCGCGTGCCCGACGCCGAGGGCGGCTTCAGCGGCGCCTGGCAGAAGCCCCGATTCATCCGCATCCGCGTGACGCTGCACGACAGCCGGATGCGCCTGCGCGAGGGACGCGACTACGAGTTCGTCTTCGCCGTTCACCCCGACCGCAACCTCTGATGCACCGCCCAGCGCCCACGCCCCAAGGAGGACCAGCCATGCACGGTCCGCACATCACGCCCCCCGGAAACGACACAACCCCCGGAAGCGACACAACCCCCGCGACACCCGCCACCTCCCGGCCGCGCGTGTCGTCCCTCCTCCGCGCCCGTCGGCGCGGCAACGTGATCATCCTCGCCGTGGGCGCGCTCGCGGTGCTGGCCGTCGTGGCGCTCTCGTACAGCGCCTCGGTGCGCGTGGATCGCGCCGGCTCGCTGCGCAGCGCGGGCGAGGTCGTGCCCGAGCGGGCCGCACGCATCGTCGCCAACGAGATCGGCGCCCTCCTCGCGGCCGACATCTTCGGCAACAAGATCGTCACGCCCGATGTGCCGCGGTACTTCGGCAACAACCCCGCGAACACCCGCATCTGGCCCAGCGCCTTCGAAGACGGCGACTTCGCCGACTACCCCTTCACGCAGGCGCAGCCCGGCCAGAACGATTTCACCTACAACACCAACGCCCCCGGCGTAAATCCATCGCCTGACGCCGTGCTGATCGCGGACGGCCTCGCGTACAGGGTCGGCGTCGCCGACAACGCGTGGCTGGCCTCCACCGAGCCCGTCTTCACCAACAACCCTCTCGACGCCTACTGGCCCCAGATCACCAACCTCCGCAGCGCCTACCGCTGGGTCCCCAACAACCCCAACACGCCCGATCAGGGCGAGTGGGTGCGCGGCGACGGCCGCTTCGCCGACCTCGGCCAGTTCTTCCTCACCAACCGCGCGAGCGACACCAACCGCGGCGACCCCGACGCCGACCTCACGTGGGACAACAACTGGAATGACCCGTTCAGCGGTCTGGCGAACGGCCCGCGGCTCGGCGTCGCGCCGACGCCGGGCGCCGACCAGACGCGCGTCTTCGGCTACCAGATGAACGGCATGCACCTGCTCGCGGGCGGCTCGATCCCGGGCGCCAGCGGGGTGAACGCCGCGAACAACGAGCGCGCCCCCATCGCCGCCGACTTCCGCTTCTGGGCCGACACCGACGGCGACCTCCGCCCCGACGCCCGCTGGCAGGTGCTCGACGCCCTCGACGGGCACGCCGGCCTCCGCTGGGTGGGCGCGGCCCGCATCGTCGACAACTCCGCCCTCGTCAACGTCAACGCCGCGCTCGAGTCCGGCGAGTTCGGGCTGGCCGACCAGGAGCGCCAGCGCGCCGCCTTCGCCATCGGCTCCACCCCCGCCGACGTCGACCTGCTGCGCCTCATCCGCGAGGCGGTGCGCAACGCCCACATTCCCGTGGACGACGGTTCGTGGGCCAACGTCATACGCACCGACACCGCGGGCGAGGCGCCGCTCTTCTGGCTCGACGGCACGACCACCGATGATCGGTTCGTGGCCTTCGACGAGCATCTCGGCTTCGGCCTCCGCGCCAAGGACGAACTCGAAGTGACGTTCGGCAGCGCACCCGCTCCGCTCAACTACAACCCAACGCAACCCGCCAGCCGGCGACTGCTGCGCGCACACCGCGAGCGCCTCTGGGAATCGCTCGGCGCGTGGCCCGATGCGCCGCTCTCGCGCTTCGCCCGCGCCTACGGCCTCGCCGACGAGCTCGCCCTCCGCGCCTTCTGGGCCAGCAACGACGACCGCGCCGTGAGCAACCTCGAATCGCGCTTCGACATCAACCTCCTGCCCGGCGACGACGACACGTTCAACAACCCCAATGATCCGCCGCGTCTGCGCCTCGCCGGCCCGCTGCGCGCTGCCCGCGAGGGCTTCGTCGAGCGCTCCTACACGAGCATCAACTACGGCGGCTTCGTCGACCCCGACGAGAAGCGCCCCAGCGTGCGCAACATCCGCGACGACACCCGCCGCCTGCTCACCACCGTCAGCGGCGTGAGCGACATCAGCCCCATCCCCGTCCTCAACACGGCGGTCGACACCAGCGTCAACCCGCCGCGCCCGCTCTACGCCGACCGCCCCGTCAACCGCAAGGTCCGCCTCGCCGACTTCGGCGGCGACGGCGCCGTGATGACCGAGGCCCGCGCCGAGCGCATCCGCGACGCCTTCGAGGCCTTCGTCTGGGCCCTCGCCCCGCTGGCGACGGACAAGCCGCTGTGGCGCATCGCGCCGTTCTCCTCGCAGTTGCGCAACGATCACTACGGCGGCGGCGTCGACGGCCCCGCCACCGCGCTCACCACCGACCCGCGTGCCTCGTACGCGGTGCTGCGGGCCGCATCGCTGGCGGTCAACCTCGACGCGGCCAGCACCGGCCCCAGTGCCCCGGATGCGGTCTCCGACGCCCGCCCGCCCATGGTGCGGCTCTTCAACAACCGTGAACTCGATGCCGGCATCGAAGGCGGTGTCGTGCAACTCGGCACGCGCTTCAGCCACGGCGACATCCTCGCCGACACACTTGTCAATGACTACGTCGGCGCCCCCGCCAACGGCGTCACCCTCGTCGCCCTCGACCGCCAGCCCTTCCTGCGCGAAGTCTTCACGCTCGCCGTGTATCAGGACGAGGCCGTCGACTCTCTGGACCCCGCGCAGGCCGACAACATTCTCGACCCCGATTCCGAGCAGTTGGGGTCCATCATCGCCGTCGAACTGGGCAACCCCTGGCCGGGAATCATCGACGTCGGCGCCTACAGCGTGGTGTTGATCGATGACAGCGGCGCCCGCATCCGCCTCAACCTCGGCGCCACGACGGCGAACACCGTCATCCTCCCGGGTCGGATCGCCGTCTTTTACTTTGAGAACGGCCCCGATGCAGAGAATCTCATCACCAACCACTGGATCCCGATCCTGAGTGTGTGGGAGGGTCAGGTCGCGGGGCGCTTACCCGACGGCTTCGACGGGCTGCGCCTGCTCGACGGCGGCTTGGACGACATGGATATGCCCGTGCCCGCCCTCGTGGAACCGCTGAACCCCACGCCCGTCGTCTTCCAAGAGTTCAATCCGCCCGAAAGCGGCGCCGCGGCGCTGCTCGTGCGCGGCGTCGACATCGGCGGTACGTTCACCGATATCCTCGTCGACCGCCTCTCGCCGCCGCCGGGTGAAACGAGCCGATTCCCGGCCCGTCTTGAGGATGATTTCGATTTCGGCGGCTTCCTCGCGCGCTGCCCCGACCCGATGGTGTCGCCGGTGGGCACGGGGCGCCTCTCCGTCGCCTCGAGTCTGCGTCGACCCTCGGCGCCGCCGGCAGAGAGCGCAGGCGTGCCTCTCGGCGCCGGCTTTCCCGCGTACGTGCTCGAGCGCCCCGACAGCAACGCCGTCGCGGTCTACGACGGCAGCGAAGACCTGATCCGCTTCGAAACGCGCTTCTGGAACCTCAGCGTGCCTATGTGTGCAGCCCTCTTTGAGCCGCTTGCCCCCGCGACGGCCCTCCCTCCCGACGATGTGGACGATGTCCTGACCGGGCAGCGGGTCAACCTGCTCGGCTACGAGAAGCCCGACTTCGACGGCGCGCTGGCCCTGCCCGACCTGCCCTCGTTCCAGCTCTTCGTGCCCAACAGCCCGCTGATCTCCACGAGCGAACTGCTCATGCTCTGCAAGTTCACGCATATGTACGTGCACCCCGACACAGGCGCCCTCCCGGAGTTCATCACCGACGTCACGGCCGACCAGTGGCGCACGATCGGCGAGCAGATCGGCGAGGATGCGCACTGGTTCTACAACGGACAGGGCGGCACGGTGAACCCGACGCCCGGCACGCTCGACCCCTCGCGCTTCACGCTCGTCGCGAGCGGCACGGCCGCGGGGACGCTGGGCCCCATCACCGGTCTGCCCGACACGATGAGCGTGCCGCTGGCGGTGCGCGTGCTCGACGTCTTCGAGGCCATGCCCAGCGCCTCGTCCATGACGCGCGGCCGCATCAACGTCAACACCGCCCCGGTGCGCGTGCTCCGCTCGCTGCCCTTCCTCTCGCCCGAGGGCGAGGTCTCGCTCGCTGATTTCGACGGCGAGGTCGAGGCCACGGCGGCGCAGACCTACACCAACTTCCTCGACCGCGCCTGGCTGATGGCCGACTACCGCGACGGGCAGACGCTCGGCGTCATCAACGACTTCAGACAAACACTGGGGCGCGAGACCGTGACCAACATCCCCGGCCTGCGCGCGGTCGGCTCGGGCGGCGTCGCCCGCCCCGGCTTCGCGTCCATCGGCGAGCTGCCCCTCCTGGCGCGGTGGGGCGCCCCGGCCCCGCTCACGCCCGGCATGCCCGGCCCGTTCACCACAGCGCCCATGTACATCAACTTCGCCGAACTGGCCGGGTTCGGTCCCGGCGGCGAACGCTTCAACACCGGCCTGATCACCAACCCCGATCTGGCGGACCGCGATGGCAACGACGGCGTGAACACCGTCGACGGCGTGCTCGACCTCAGGCCCGCGACGGGCGCCGAGGTGCGCTTCGCCGGCGGCGGTGCGGACGGATACCGCCCCTTCAACCCCGTCGACGATGCCGAGGAGCGCCTGGCGATCTTCCGCGCCGTCTCCAACATCGTCTCCACCCGCAGCGACGTCTTCACCGCGTGGTTCGTCATCCGCGGCTACGACCCCGACGCCATCGCCGCGGTGCCCGTGCCCAACAATCCCAACATCAACGACATCGCCCGCTGTCTCGAGCAGCTCACGCCCGCGCACGAGTCGCGCTGGCTGGCGGTCTTCGATCGCTCCAACGTCGCGTCCCCGATCGACCGGCCGCGCATGCTGATGATGATCCAGCTTCCCCGCTGACGCCTCCCGCGAGGCGACCGCCGACCGAAAAACACGCCCACGCGCCCTGCGAGGAGGAGAGGGGCGCGTGCGGCGTTTTTCGTTGCGACAGCGACAGGGCCCCACGCCGGCGGGCGCTAGTACCGCGGCACGCCGGGGTCCACACGCACCGACCACAACTCGATGCCCCCGGCCATGGATCGCACATCCTCGAACCCGGCCCGGCGCAGCACCGCCGTCGCCTGCAGCGAACGCCGCCCGTGGTGGCAGTAGACGATCAGCCGGCGCGACTCATGCTCGCGGAGGTCTTCCAGCAGCGAGGAAAGTTCGCCCAGCGGCGCCAGCACGGCCCCCTCGATGCGCGCCAGGGCGTGCTCTTCGGGTGTGCGGCAATCGATCAGCAGCACGTCGTCGTCGCCCTCGAGCAGCGCCTTGGCGTCCTCGGGCGTGACCTCCCACTCCGGATCGATGCGCAGCGGACGATCAGTCACCCAGCGGCTCCGTAGCGGAGGTGTCGTGGCGGTCCTCGGGGTAGGGGGGAGACTGCGTCTCGCTCCACGGCGGGTTGGCCAGAGCCCGGAAGGGGAACGCGGCGATCTCGAGGCCGCCCGCGAACGGGCCCAGAACCGCCTGCCAGAAGAGCGAGTCGACGTCGCTCTCGTCCTCGAGGGCCGTCTCGGGCGTGGGGTACGCGCCGCTGACCCGGGCCGCGGACTTCTCGGTTTCCAGGCGACGCTCGTAGGTGTAGCGGTAGATGGGCTGATGCGAAACGCCGTCGACGTGCGCAACGACGCGGCGCTCGTTCCAGTGCGCCCGTGTGGCGGCGTTGTGCAGCAGCGAGGGCTCGTCGCCCACGGCGATCAGTTCGCGGTCGGGGTGAACGATCGGCAGCCGCTCGTGGGCGCCGATCTCGAGGCGGGCGTTGCGATCCGCGGCGCACCCGACGCTCAACGCTGCGGCGGCGAGGGCGAGCAGGACGGGAGCGGAGTGCGAGAGAGCCCGACGCGGCGGTGTGCGGTTGCTCGGCATGGGCGCATGGTATCACGGCGCGGCGCGCCGGGGCGCGTAGATGTGCGTTCAATCGTCGCCGGGGGCGTCGGGGTCGGTGCGCAGGGCGGTGCGCACGGCGTGGGCGCAGGCGTCGGCCTCGAAGCCGCGGCGGGCGAGGTAGGCGTAGATGCGGCGCGAGGCCGCCCGTTCGTCGAGGGAAGCGGGGAGGGAGCGCGCCCGGCGGCGGGCGAGGGCGAGGGCGTCGTCGGAGCCGTCGCGGTCGGCGAGCGCCTCGCGGGCGACGCGGTCGGCGAGGTCACGGTCGAGGCGCTTGGCGAGCAGCGTCTGCTGCAGCCGGCGCACGCCCACGGGGCCCCGCGAGAGCACGGTGCGGGCCATGGCGTGCGCGAAGGCCTCGTCGTCGATGAGCCCGGCGCGCTCCAGACGCTCGACGGCGGCGCGGGCCGCGTCGTCGTCGAAGCCCTTGCGCCGGAGGCGGTCGAGCACCATCCCCCGCGACTGCGCCCGCGCCCCGAGGCTGCGCAGCATGAACCGGTGCGCCTTGGCCGCCGCCCCCGCGCGGGCGACGCGCGCCGCGAGTTCGGGCCTCCAGGCGGCGCCGACGCGGAGGCCCAGCGCGTCGAGTTCGCCGGCGTCCACCACGCCCACGCGCTTCCGCCCGACGACCACGCCCACCAGCGATGGGTCTTTCGGGGTCGGACGCAGCGCGGCGATGGAAGCGCCGGCCTCGAACAGTGCGGCCTGCGCCTCGGGATCAGTCGGCGCAGTGGCACGATTCATGCGCATGGCTCAGCCCTCCAACTCGTCGAGGTACGCGCCGATCTCGCCGATCGCCTGCTTATCCTGCGCGGCCTCGGCCACACGCAGGCCCTCGCGCAGCGTGGCCGCGGCGGCGTCGATCTTGCCGTCGCTCTCGAGCGCACGGGCCTTGTGGAAGTAGGCGTACGCGTAGCCCGGGCAGGCCTCGAGGCAGCGGTCGTACCAGCGGACGGCCTCCTCGTTGTCGCCCTCTTTGGCGTGCTCCTGCGCCATCATGTAGAGCACGTCGGGGTCTGAGCCGTCGGCTTCCAGCAGCCGCCGCAGCGAATCGAATCTGCTCATGGGGCCTTCCTCCGTGTGGCGGGCGTCTTTCTCTTCGTCCTCTTCTTCGCGGCCTTCTTCTTGGCCGGCTTTTTCGCGGCCGCGCTCTTTGTGCTCGCCCGTGCGGGCGACGCCGCGGCCCGCGCGTTGGAACAGTACGCCTTGCAGATCGCGTCCTCTGCGCACAGACCGTTGCGCGCCTTGCAGACGCGCCGCCCGTGCCAGATGAGCATGTGGCTGAGGTCCGTCCATGCGTCGCGCGGGATGAGGGCCATCAGGCGGCGTTCGACCATGGCGACCGTCGCGTCCTCCGGGGCCAGCCCGAAGCGCTTCGAGAGCCGCTCGATGTGCGTGTCCACCACGAAGCCGACGTTCACGCCGAAGGCGTTGCCCAGCACGACGTTCGCCGTCTTGCGGGCGGCGCCGCGCAGGGTGAGGAGTTCGTCCATCGTCCGCGGGACCTCGCCCCCGAAGCGCTCCACGACGTCGCGCATGGCGCTCTGGATGGAGACCGCCTTATTGCGGAAGAACCCGAGCGTGCGCACGTAGGGCTCGATGTCCTCGGGCGAGGCGTCCGCGAAGGCCTGCGCCGTCGGGAAGCGCGCGAAGAGCGCGGGCGTGGCCTTATTCACCGCGACGTCCGTCGTCTGGGCGCTGAGGATCGTGGCGACGAGCAGTTCGCGCGGGTTGTTGTACACGAGTTCGCATCGTGCATCGGGGTAGCGCTCGCGCATCGCTTCAAGGATGCGCTTGGCGCGGCGTTTCTCGGCGGCGGTGACGTCAGGCAGCGGGAAGGGGATGTCGCGCAGGCCCTTCGGGTTCGTCGGCGTGCGCACCGGGGCGTCGTATTCGCCGGGGCTCACCGCGTCGCCTCGCGCGCACGCCTCGCGTCGGAGGCCAGCGCCCACCCCGCGCACGCGATGGTGGCGAGCGCCGCCAGCCCGGTGGCCCCGATGAGACGCGACGCCGGTGTGTGCAGGGCGTTGAACGCGCTCTGATGCGCGGCGGCGGCCTGATGGTCGCCGGCCGCGGCGGCGTCCCAGTACAGGGTGAGGTGACCATCCATCGATGGCCGTAACCAAAGGAACTGCACAGCCAGCAGGACACACGCCGCCAGCAGGAACAGCGTGTGCGCCGCGACGGGCGCCCGTAGCAGCGAGCGGCGGTTCAAGACGTTGGCGCCGATGAACGCCGCCACGCCCAACGTCATGACGATGACCTGGGCGACGTCCGTCAGGTGAAACACGCGGTTGGCGACGACCCCGGCTCCGATCATCCAGTGGGCGCTCTCGTAGGCCGCGTACATCGGCAGCACCGGGTCGAGCCCGCGCATCTCGGGGAACGCGGAGGCCACGCTCAGGCCGGTGGCGACGATGACGCCCGCCCACACACCCATCGTGCCGATGTGGACCGCGTCGAGAAACGGGCCGAACACGCTGCGTGGTGAGGCGGGCGATCGGGTCATGCGCCCGATGGTACGCGAGCGTCCGCGGGGGTGTCCGATGCCCTGCCTGCTCGGCCGATCATTGGGGGCTTGCGCCGGAGGCATATTCCGGGGGGGCTCGCTCCGCGGGGCGTGCGGCGGTAGAAGATGGCGTATGCCCGCCGCCGCGCAACCATTGCTCCGGCCGCCGCTCGCGCTCTCGTTCGCCGGGTACGCCGACGGGGCCGATCCGCGCGCACTCATCGACCGCGCGCACGACCTCGGTTTCCGCGCTGTGGCGCTCGACGCCACGCGTCCCGGTCTGCGCCCGCGCGAGCTCGACCGCTCCGCCCGGCGCGAGCTCGCAGCGCTGCTGCGACGGCTCGAGCTCCGCTGCGCCGGGCTCGACCTGTGGATCCCGCCCGCCCATTTCAGCGACCCGGCCCGCACAGACCGCGCGCTCGACGCCGCGGGCGCGGCGTGCGCCCTCGCCGCGGAACTCGCCGCGCTGGCGCCGGGTTCGGCCCGGGCGGTCGTCTCGCTCACGCTGCCCGAGGAATGCCCCCCGCCCGTGCGTCGGGATCTGGAGGACCGCGCGGCTCGCGTCGGCGCCCGCATCGCCGACCACGCGTGGCCGCCGGCGGCCAACGAGGGCGCACCGGACCCGAACGCCCCGCTGGGCGTCGGCATCGACCCCGCGGTGCTGCTGCTCCGCAAGCAGGACCCGGCCGCCGCGGCCTCGCAGCACGCTCACCGAATCGTCAGCACGCGGCTGAGCGACAGCGACGGCGCTGTGCGCGTGGCGCCGGGCAAGGGCGGGCTGGACGTCGCCGGCTACGCTGTCGCGCTGGCCACGGGCGGGATTGGGGGCGACGTCGTGCTGGACCTTCGGGGGCTGCGTGGGCAGGACGAGATCGCCCGCGATGCGCTCGACGCGTGGGCGAACCCCGGGCCTTGGGAATAGCATGCCCTCGCGGCGGTCGACGGGCGCCCGCCGCGCGTGACGCATGGCATCCACACGCGACTATTACGCCGTTCTGAACGTTCCGCGCGACGCGAGCACGGACGACCTGCGCGCTGCGCACCGCAAACTCGCCCGAGAGTTGCACCCCGACGTCAACAAGTCCCCCGACGCCGCCGCACGCTTCCAGGAGGTGCAGGAGGCGTACGACGTGCTCTCCGATCCGGAGAAGCGATCGAAGTACGACCGCATGGGCCACCGCGCGTTCGTCAACGGCGGCGGTGGGTTCGGCGGTGGGGGGGGCGGCGCCGGCGGCGGAGGCCAACGCCGGGCGACGTACACGTGGTCCAACATCGCCGATCCGTTCGGCGCGGGCGCACGACGGGCGGGCGCCGCGGGGCACGACGCGGAGGACATCGGCTCGATCTTCGAGGAGTTCTTCGGCGCCGACGCCGCCCAGCCCGGCGCCCGGCGCGCGGGGCCCTTCTCGAGCCGCGGGCGCGCCAAGCCGATGCGCGGGCGCGATGTGCAGCACGAGATCAGCGTGCCCTTCGACCTCGCCTGCAAGGGCGGCCAGCACGCCCTGCGCATCAGCCGGACGGGCAAGAGCGAGGACATCGACGTGCGGATCCCACGCGCGGTCGAGGACGGCGCCAAGCTCCGTCTCAAGGGCAAGGGCGAGCCGGGTCGCCCGGGCGCCGAGGCCGGCGACCTGATCCTGACGGTGCGCATCGCCGCACACCCGCGCTACCGGCGCGACGGCCTGGACATCCTCGCCGACCTGCCCATCTCCATCGTCGAGGCCACGCTGGGCGCGAAGGTTCCCGTCGAGACCCCGGGCGGGAACGTCGAGGTCGGCGTGCCCCCGGGCGCCGCGAGCGGCTCAAAACTGCGTCTGCGCAAACGCGGCCTCGAAACCGACGACGGGCGCTTCGGCGACTTCTACGCGGTGGTGAAGATCGTGCCGCCGAAAGAACTCAGCGACGAGGACAGAGAACTCCTGCGCGCGCTGGGCGAGCGGCTGCCGCCGGTGCGCTGAACGGTCGTCAAGGCGACACGTTGCTGCTTCGCGTTGCCATCGCAGGAAGGAACTCGTTCTTGTGCCACGCTCGCCACGCGTCGAGGTCGTACCCCAGGTGCGCCGTCGACCGGCCCCACGCCTCGCTGGTCATCGCCACGAGCGATTCGTGCACCTCGGTTCTGTAGATCGTCACCAGCGCATCGCCGATCACGAGCAGCGAGCCGGTGGTGAGCACGGAGATGGTGGGATCGAACGCCACACTGCTGGCGCCCACGACGGGCGTCACATCGGAGACGAACGTCCGCTGCGTGCCCACGAGGATCCACGCCAAAGCGCCGGGCTCGGCCGCGCCGCTCGCGCCCTGCGTGCGCACCTGCGTGGCGATGAGCAGGGGGATGGCCTCCAGCAGGCCGAGCGTCCGCACGGCCGCGGCCGCGTTGGCGGCGACGGTGTCGCTGCGTGTGCGCAACGCCTGATCGAGCACCAGGCGCACGCTGTCGTGCACGCCGTTGGCATCAGCGCGCACGGCGAGCAGGTCGAGCGCGGCGTCGCGCATGGCCTCGTCGGCGTCGTGGCAGGCGATCCACGCCAGCGTCGCGTCGCTCTCCATCGTGGCGGCGCCGGCGATGTGGTCGAGCAGGGCGGAGCGGACGTCCATCTTCTCGCGGGCGAAGACCTTGAGCGCCACGGCGTACGAGCTGGGGTCGTCGAATTCGCGCATGATGTCGAGCATCAGGCCGATCCCCTCGTCGCGGCGACCCTCGTGGCGCATCGAGCCGAGGTGGCGGGCGCGGACCGCGTTGAGCGAGCGTTCGAGCTCCACGAGGCGGCGGCGGTGCTCGCGGTACGCGGCGAGGCGGGGGTCGTCGGCGCGGGGCACGAAGGATCGGGCCCATTCGGGCGCCTCGTCGGGGTCGCGCGGCTCGACGATGATCACCTCGGGCGGCCGCGCACGCGGCGCCTCGGGCGCCGCCGGCTGCGCAAACGCCTCGGACAGGGCGACCACGAAGGCGAGGAGAGGGCGCGCATCCATACCTGCATCTTCGTGCCGCGGGGCGGGAAGGATCAACCCAGGTCGCGGAAGTTTCGGCGTCGGCGTCCGTTTACGAGCCGGCGTCGCCGATGGCCGCGGCGACGATGGCTTGCGAGCCGAGGTTGAGCCGGGCCGCGTCGGCCTCGACGCGGGAGCCGAAGCGCCCGATCTGCACGATGTAGAGCGACCCGCCCGCCGGGCCGGAACGGCTGACGACGCGGGGCTCGCCCAGGTTGTTGCGATGGGCGGAGTGCGCCACTTCGCGTGCGGCGCGCTGGGCGTTGACGGGATCGGAGTACGCGCCGACCTGCAGGCTGTACGAACCGGAGCGCACGCCGGAGGCGCGCCCTCGCATGCGCTCCCGCAGGGCGGGGTCCTGCGCGGTGGCCTGCGCGATGGCGTATTCCTTGCGCGCTTCGTCGGGCTTGCCCATCATCGTGTACGCCTCACCCGCGAAGTAGCTGGCGCGGGCGGCGTCGTCGCCGGTGAGGCGCGTGGACGCGGTTCGGAAGTGCTGGGCGGCACGCGCGGGCCGGTTGTTCGAAAGCTCGACGAGCCCCATGCCGGCGTTGGCGCGCCCGGCGATCTGGAAGTTGGTGGAAGTGGTGAGCGGGGTGAGCCACTTGGCCGCGTCGTCGTTGCGGTCCATCGCCTGCGCCGAGAGGCCGGCGACGAGGGCCGCGGCCTCACGCTCCGTGCCCGTAGTGCGCGCGGCTTCCTGCGCCGCCAGCGCGTACGCCACCGCGTACCGGCCCGCCTCGTAGTCTTCGACCAGCGAGCGGGAGCCGCCGCTCTTGGGCGTGCTCTCGCACGCGCCGAGGGTGATCGACACCGCGCACACGGCAAGTGCGGCGAGCCGCGCAGGGCGGCGGGTGGTGCGTGCGGCGTGCGTGGGCATTGGGGGCTCCTCCGGTGCGGCGATGGCGGCTGGGGCGTAGGGAGGTACCTTATCGTCACGCGCGGCGCCCTTCCTGCACGCGCGATCGGTTCTCGGACGACCCGAAGGAGAGGAACCGCCGCATGAGCGTCCACTGGCCCATTCTTCGACGCCTCGCCGCCCGTCCCGGGGCGACGATCATCACCGACGACCGCAAAACCTGGCGGGCCGTGGAGATCCTCGTCGGCTCGATGCACGTCGCGCGGGAGGTGCGGAAGGTCAACCGCACCCAGACCCTGGGGGTGATGCTCCCCACCAGCGGCGCCTTCCCGATGGCCGCCCTCGCCGCGTGGTCCATGGGCAGGACGCTCGTCCCCCTCAACTACCTCCTCAAGCCGGAGGAGCTCCAGTACGTCGTCGACGACTGCGGCACGGACACCATCATCACCGCCAAGCCCATGCTCGAGTATCTCCAGACCAGCGGTGGCTGGGGCGAGGGCGGCAAGCCGAAGGTCAAGAACCTGCTCCTCCTCGACGAGATGCCGTTCAAGGGCGTCCCCTCGCTGCGCCCGCCCTCGCTGCGGGGCTCGTTCGGTTCGAAGGACGAACTGGCCGTGCTGCTCTACACCTCCGGCACCAGCGGCAAGCCCAAGGGCGTGATGCTCTCGCACCACAACCTCGCGTCCAACGTGCGCCAGACCATCGCCTGGGCGGACTTCACCCACAAGGACGTCATCCTGGGCGTGCTGCCCCAGTTCCACTCCTTCGGCTTGACGGTGCTGACGCTTCTCCCGCTCACACGGGGCTGCCGCATCATCTACTCCGCCCGCTTCATCCCCGCGCAGATCGTCAAGCTCTTCCGCGAGCACCGGCCCACCGCGTTCGTCGGCATCCCCTCGATGTACAACGCGCTGCTGAGCTCCAAGGACGCGAAGAAGGAGGACTTCGCGTCCCTCCGCTTCGCCGTCTCCGGGGGCGAGGCCCTGCCCGGCGCCGTGTTCGAGCGCTTTCAGGAGCGCTTCGGCGTGACGATCAACGAGGGCTACGGCCTCACCGAGACGGCGCCCGTCACCAACTGGTGCAGGCCGCACGAGTTCAAGCGCAAATCTGTGGGCCGCGCCCTGAGCGGCGTGGAGGAGCGCATCGTCGATCCCGAAACGGGCAAGACCCTCGGCCCCAACGAGGACGGTGAGATCCGCATCAAGGGCCCCAACGTCATGAAGGGCTACTACAACCTGCCCGAAGAGACCCAGAG
Source organism: Phycisphaerales bacterium (assembly GCA_007693765.1). Taxonomy (GTDB): domain Bacteria; phylum Planctomycetota; class Phycisphaerae; order Phycisphaerales; family UBA1924; genus RECZ01. Next base: position 47,315 of record RECZ01000105.1, read on the forward strand.
CGTCTTCGACGACCAGGGCTACTTCCGCACCGGCGACATGGGCCGCTTCGACGACGACGGCCACCTCTACATCACCGGGCGCATCAAGGAGATGCTCATCATCGGGGGCGAGAACGTCTTCCCCCGCGAGATCGAGGAAGTCCTCGACCGGCACCCCGCGGTGAAGGCCTCGGGCGTCGTCGGCAAACCCGATGACGTGCGCGGCGAACTCCCCGTCGCCTTCGTCGAACTCAAGGAAGGCGAAGAGGCCACCCCCTCCGAACTGCGCTCGTGGTGCCGCGAGAACCTCGCCGGCTATAAGGTGCCGCGGGAGATCCGCGTTGTGGATGAGCTCCCACGCAACCCCACGGGCAAGGTCATGCGCCGCGAACTGCGCACGATTATCGACAAGGAACAGAAGGAAGAGGCGAACGACTGACGAGCAGGCGCCGTCCGGCTCCCTCTCCCGTCGCAGACGGGAGAGGCCAGGAGAGGGCTCCTTCCTCGCTCCCCAACCTACCCCGCCTCATCTGTCCGACAGCCAACAACTTTGCAGCCGACCACCGAAACACCAACAACTGAACCACACTTTCCGAACGCATCCTGCGCCGCCGTCCGCTGTTGCAAAGACGAGGCGCGGTAGATGTTGAAGCGATGCAGGAGCCCTCACCCTTCCTCTCCCATCGCTGCGCGACGGGAGAGGTGGCCGGACAGGCGCAGCGCCCAAACCCGCCCCGAAGGAGCGCCGGACCCTAGCCGTGGGCGAAGCGCAGCGCCGCCCACGGACCGAAGCGATGCACGTGAAATCGCCCCGGGGGGGCGACGGATCGGAACGCGCCGCATCGCCGCGTCCGGGTTCCGATGTGTTCACGTTGATCCGGTGTGCGTGGAACTCCACCACCCCTTCAGGGTGGCGAGCGTGTTGGAACGCTGCACCGTGGGCGGCGCTGCGCTTCGCCCACGGCTAGGTTCCATTCGCCCCTCCGGGGCGTTGCAATTGCTGGTGGTCGTGGAACACGTGCGCAACATTTCCATCAATCGAACAACCCTCCACAAAAAAACCGTCATCCCCACCCATCAATCAACGCCCACGAAACAACTAACGCCACCACGAAACAACCAGCCCCCCTCGAATCGAACTCCACCCCCACAAAACGAACAACGCCCCCGCGATGGCCGCAGGGGCGTGTCGGACAATGCCCGGGAGAGGACTCGAACCTCCAACCCGTATTACCGGGACCAGCACCTCAAGCTGGCGCGTCTGCCAATTTCGCCACCCGGGCGGGGTGTGTCGCGGGGCGTGCCGCCTCGCGGGGTGGGGAGTATACCGACTCCCTTCGGGCATTTCAGGGCGACGGTCAAGGGCGACGGGGACTCCCTCACGCCAGCCACCTGCCCCCGTCCACGCGCACGATCTCGCCGGTCGTGTACCGCGCCTCCAGCGCCAGCCAGCGGACGGCCTCCGCCGCGTCCGAGGGCGTGCCGGCGCGGTCGAGGGGCACGCGGGCGATGTACCGCGCCTGCGCCTCCGGGTCTGACTCGTACCCCGACTCCGGGAACGCCACCACGCCCGGCGCCACGGCGTTCACACGCACCCGAGGCGCCAGGTCGCGCGCCAGCGTGCGCACCATCTCGGTCAACGCCGCCTTGGACATCGAGTACGCGCTGAACTCCACCCGCGGCCGGCCCAGAACGTGCATGTCCGTCATGGCCACGATGGCGCCGCCGCCGGGCAGGGTCGAGCGTCCGAGCGCGGGGGCCAGAGCCTTGCACAGCAGCAGGGGGGAGAGGGCGTTGACGCGGTAGTGGCGAAGCGCGGTTGCGGCGTCGAGCTCGTCGAGGGGCGTGGGCGCGTAGATCGAGGCGTTGTGGACCAGCACGTCCGCGCGGGGCTCCTCCGAGGCGATGCGTTCGCCCCAGGCGAGTGTGGCGTCGCAATCGTCGAGGTCAAGGCGTTCTGCGCGGGCGGCGGCGCCGTGCTCGCGGAGTTCTTTCACCACCGTGGCGGCGTCGTCCTCGCTGGTGCGGTATGTCAGGAGGATGTCGCATCCGTGGCGGGCGAGCGTGGCGCAGATGGCGCGGCCGACGCGGCGTGCGCCCCCGGTGACGATCGCCAGCGGGCGGTCGCTCAAGCCTGACCCCGTGGGGGGGAGCCGGGGGCGTCGGGTGGGGGATTTCGTGGCGATTTGCGGCCAAGGTCGCCGGGGCCTTCATCGTCATCAGAGGGGGGCTCTTCGTCGGCGCCGTCACCTTCGTCGAATTGGTCGGGACGGGCGCGACGGCCGGCCTCGGCCCACGCGTTGACCTCGCGGCGATCGCGGTCCACCTGCGCGGTCACGAAGTCGGGTGTGGTGAGCGTGCGCGCCTGCCGCATGGCCCAGACGCCGAAGATGAGGGCGAGCGCGAGGATGATCAGCAGCAGCCAGAGGAGCCACCCGATCGTGGTGGCGGCCTGCGCGTTCGTCGCCGCGGTCGACATGATGGTCGGTGCGTGCATCATGGATGTGCAGCATACCGCGCATCCCGGCGCGAGCGGTCGTGGATCGTCCGATAGAGCCCCGGGGGCGTCGTGGTGCGTCTGCGACGCGCCGGAGCGCGTCTGAGGGGCCAAAAAGACCGCCGCAGGCTCACCGGGCGGCCCCGGCGGGACGATCACGGGATGGGGCGACGTACGCCGTCGCCCGGAACAATCCGCGTACCATGGGTGTATGACTGGTATGAGCCGCACAAACTCCACGGGACGAAGCGGCCGCTGGGCGGCGATCGTCGTCGCGCTCGGCGCCCTCGTCGGCCTCGGCCTGATGCCCGCGTCCACCAACGCCGGGCGGGTCTCCCCCACAGAGAGCGTCTCGGTCGCCGAGTGGTCGAAGCTCGTTTGGAACAGCGCCAGCACGGGCAATGACCGGTTGGTTTTCAACCTGCTCGAACGCCTCCCGGAGAATCACGACGACGCGAGCGTCCGCGACCTCCGCGCCGCGGTCGACCGGCACGTTGCCAACGAGTCGCAGCGCCGTGAGCGACGCGACGCCCGGGCCTCGGAGCTCGAGGGCGAGTTCATCAAGAACGCCGAGAAGAACGACGTGGCCAAGGCGCTCGTCAGCGCCATCGAGTGGTCCGAAGTGGTGTCGTCGCGTTCGGAGGTCATCGAGGACCGCCGTGTGGCGGCGCTCGTCGGTCGCGCCGAGCGGCTGGCCCGCGACGCCGAGGCGGCGGGTCGCTGGATCGACGCCCAGGACATGTACTTCCGCCTGAGCATGCTCTTCGAAGAGACGGGTCGGTTCCGCGACGACCTCCGGCGCGTCACCGAGCGCATCGGGCTGCTGCGGATCTACGTCCCCGAGCGTCTCCACGCGATGCGCAATGAGCAGCGCGTGCGCGACGGCGAGGACCCACTACCGGCCTTCAACAACGCCGGCGACGATTGGCGCTCGAAGATCACCGGCATCGACCAGTTCATGGTGCGTCGCGCCTTGCTCCGCGCACGCCAGTCGCACGTCGACAACGCCCGCCTCGGCGATCTCATCGTCGGGGGGTTGAAGTCCGTGCGCACGTTCGCCACGACGCCGGACCTGAGCGAGGCCTTCCCCGGCATGGCCGATCAAAAGGCAAAGGAGGCATTCCTCGCGCACATCGACGGCCGTCTGACGACCTTCCGCGGACGCGCCAACCCGGATGAGTTCGACCTGAGCCGCGCCCTCATGGGGCTGCTCGAGGCCAACAAGAACACGCTGCGCGTTCCCGATGAGGCGATCCTTCGCGCGTTCGGCGACGGGGCGCTTGCGCAGTTGGACGAGTTCAGCGGCGTGATCTGGCCCGATGAGATCCCCCAGTTCATGCGATCGACCACCGGGCGCTTCCAGGGGGTGGGCATCCAGATCCAGCTCGACGAGATGCGCAATCTCAAGGTTGTCACACCTCTCGAGGGCACGCCGGCGCAGCGGGCGGGCATCCGCAAGAACGACATCATCCGTGAGATCGACGGCGAATCCACGCTGGGCGTCACGCTGCTGCAGGCGGTGGACCGCATCACCGGCAAGGCGGGGACCGGCGTCAAGCTCACGGTCGAGCGCCCGGGCCAGCAGGAGTGGATCGAGTTCCCGCTCACCCGCGCCGACATCCCCATCCACACCATCAAGGGCTGGCGGCGCAGCGGCGCCCGCGAGACGGACTGGGACTGGTTCGTCGACCCCGAGCACAAGATCGGCTACATCCGCCTCACCCAGTTCTCCGAGGAGACGACGCGCGATTTCGACCGTGCGATCCGCGAGATGCGGGCGCAGGGGCTGAACGGGCTGGTGCTCGACCTGCGGTTCAACCCCGGCGGGCTTCTGCGCGAGGCCGTGAGCATCGCCAACCGGTTCGTGCGTGAGGGCGTGATCGTCAGCCAGCACAACGCCCAGGGTGTGCAGGTGGACGCCGACCGCGCCCGCCCCGGCATGGACATGCTGCGCGACATCCCTGTCGCCGTGCTGATCAACGACGGCTCCGCCTCGGCCAGCGAGATCGTCGCGGGCTGCATCCAGGATTACGCCCGCAGCGGCGCCCTCGACGCCGTCGTCGTCGGCGTGCGCACCTACGGCAAGGGCAGCGTCCAGAACATCTACGACCTCGGGCGCGGCGAGGCGATCCTCAAGCTCACGGAGCGCTACTACCGCCTCCCCGGCGGGCGCCTGATCCACCGGCGCGAGGGCGCGGACACGTGGGGCGTCGAGCCCGACCTTTCCGTCCGCATGCTCCCAGAGCAGATCAGCAACGCGCTCGAGCTGCGTCAGAACGCCGACATCGTCGAGATCGACGAGCGCGGCGTCGCCCTCAATGAGGCAGATCGCCCCGACCCCGCGCGCCTCCTCGATGAGGGCATCGACACCCAGTTGGAAGTCGCGCTCCTGCTGCTCCGCAGCCGGGCGCTCGCCAACACCAAGGGGCACGCCATGTTGCTGCCCGCGGGCGCCGTCGCCGGCGAGTTCTGAGACGAACGGGGTCCCGCGCGGCGGGCCGCGTGAGCCACGGTTTTTCAGCGTTGGTGCGGGCAGCGCCGATGTTGTGGGCATGCACCGCATCCACCACCGCGAACCCACGCTGCTGATCGACGACGGGGGCCTCGGCGCGCTCGTCGTCAGCATGACCGTCGACGACCCCGCGCTGCTCACCCCGTTGGTGTCGCCTCGGCGTGCGGCGGATGCGGACGCCGTTCGTCGGGCGGTCGCCAAGCGGGCCGAGGCGTTGGGGATGGGGTCGCCCATCCTGGCCGCCGGTTCCCCCGGTTCCCACGACGGTCCTCTCTGGACGCCCCGGGCGCTATTGGCGGCGATGGACGCCGCGGCCGCTGGCGGCTTCCACGCCGTGGTGTGGCCCGTGCATCGGGGGTCGGACCTCGACGCCCTCATGCACACTGCCGACCTCACGCGTCTGGTGGGCGCCCTTACCCTGCTCGAACTGGGCGCCGAGGCGCCGCGCCTGGAGACGCCCCTGCTGGACCTCACCGACGAACAGATCGCCGAACTCGCCATCGACGCCGACGCCCCCCTCGACGCGGGCTGGTGGCTCGCGGACGACGCAACCCGTTGGGCGGCGGCGTTCGACGCCGCCCGGGCAAGGGCCGGCGTGACGCCCTGAGCGGGTGCGGCCGGGCGGGTTCCGGGGGTGATACGCGGGTGGCGGGGGCGGACTGGCTCTACGCCGGGGCGGAGATAACCGGGCCGGGCTTGCCGTGGCCGGGGGCTTTGCTACACTGCCCGGCTCGATTTTCCGACCTCACCACGCACACCGACGAGAGGGGCCGACCCCATGTACGCGATTGTTGAAGACAGCGGCAGCCAGCTCATGCTCAAAGAGGGCGACGTCGTCGACGTCGATCTCCGCGAGCTCGACGAGGGCGCCAAGAACGTGACCTTCGACCGCGTGCTGATGATCGGCGGCGAGGGCGTGGACCCCAAGATCGGGGCTCCGTACCTCTCCGGCGCCAGCGTGCAGGCCGAGATCATCGACCCCGACTTCAAGGGCGAGAAGATCGACGTTATCAAGTACAAGCGCCGCAAGGGCTACAAGCGCAAGCAGGGCCACCGCCAGCGCTACATGAAGGTGCGCATCGCCTCGATCAAGGGCTGAGCGCGACGGCTCGACACACGCATCCCATCGCCCCGGCAGAACTGCCGGGGTTTTCTTTGCGCTGCGCGGTCGTCAGAGTGCTGTGAAGGTCAGTTGATGGGCCAGGCGCTGCGGACGCCGCCGCGCTCCTCGCTCGCGGCGCGGAGCCCGGGGACGAGGCCGCTGCCCCGCAACCCCGATGCGCCCGCGGGGCGGACGCGCACGGCCAGCACGGTGTCGTCGCGGATCCGGTCGCGTGAGATCGAGACGTCCAGCGACCACTGCGGGAAGCGGCGCTCGATGTCGAAGGCCATGGTCTGGAAGTCGTCTCGGTCGGCGTCGTAGACGGCGTTGGCGGCGAAGGAGTAGCGGCGTGAGGCGTCCCAGCGGGCGCCGAAGTCGATGACGGTGGAATCGCGCGGCTCGAGGTGGATGACCTCGGCGTAGCTGGCCACGCCGTGGCCGTGGTCGAGAAGCACGCCGGCGCTGACGCGCGCGACGTCGTCCTCCTCGAAGTCGTAGATCACGTTGCTGCTGAGGGCGATCGAGTCCGTCGTCTGCCAGATCACGTCCGCGGTCGCGTACTCGCCGAGGTTGGAGAGTTCCGGGCGCGACTCGAACCAGCGGCCCACAGGGGAGCGCCGGTCGGCGTCGTTGGAGGACCAGATGTAATCGGTGCGGATGGTGAGCCAGTCGACGCTGCGCCACTGGCCGGGGCCGCCGCGCATGGTCTGCCAGGTGTTGCTGACGCCGGCGCGGAACGCGGTGCCGGTGGCGAGGTCCTCCACGCGGGTGTCGTAGACGGGGTAGGTGTCGCTGCTGCGCGACGATTCGCCGTGCCAGATCGTGAACGACGGCTCGATGATGTGCCGCATGCGGTGCAGATCGAGCACCGAGGAGGAGACGCCGTCGTCGATGCGCTGGAAACTGGTCCAGAGACGGACGCCCAGCGCGCCGAAGAGGCGGTGCTTGTCGTTCTCGTCGGGCGCGAAGTCGCTGAAGTTGTCGTCGTATGCGGTGACGCGGCCCACGGCGAACGGGGTGACGCGCAGGGCGCCGAACTCGAGCGGCGCGGTGATCTCGTGGCGGCTGTCGAAGCGAGCGACGGGGCTCTGGGAGAAGCCCTGCATGCGGAGCTGGTCGGCGAGCGAGTCGCCGGGCTCGAGCCCGAAGCCGGCGCGGGAGCGCGCCGAGGTGTCGAATCCGAGCTCGCTGAGTCGCGGGCGCGTGAACCGCATGTTGAGGCGGCTCAGGCTCGTTTCGGACGTGTAGGTGAGCGCGCCGTCCATGAAGGAATCGGCGACGCGGCTGTAGCGGACCTCGGGCAGCCGCTCCACGTTGAAGCCCTGGCTCTGCAGGAGGTACTGGTTGGCCGTGAAGTCGTTGAAGTTGCCGCGCGCTTCGAGAGAGAAGACGGAGCGCTCGTCGAGGCGCCGCAGGTAGAGCGAGCTGGCGAACTCCCGGCGCGTGACGGCGAGGCTGGGGAAGAAGGCGTCGACGAAGGTCTCATCGGAGAGGTACGCGGCCTCGAGGAAGAGCGACCATTCCTCGTTGATGCGCCAGCGGTTCTCGAAGAGGATCATCCCGCGGACCTCGTTGTCCTGATCGATGCGGGCGCCGCTGCTGAGGCGGTCCGTCCCGTCGTCGTGGATGATGTACCCGAAGGCGCCGCCCTCGACCTCGTTGTTGTCCCACTCGAGGTCGGCGCCCACCGCCGGGCCGCGAGAGAAGTAGCCGTCGAGCAGCAGGTCAGCTTGCAGCGTGTCGCTGGGCTCCTCGCCGGCGAGCGCGAGCATGTCCCACGTGGTGCGCACGAGCGGCCGCCCGGAGCGGCTGCCCACGGTGACGGAGCGCAATGGCGTGTTGATGAGGTCGCCGCGGTAGCGCGGCAGGGGCAGCACGGGGGTATCGCCGAGGCGGAAGGCGCCGCCGCGGGCGTCGACGATCAGGCGGTCGGGCGCGTTGATGCGCTCGCTGCGCTCGATGGTGATCGTCTCGGCGCCGAGCGAGAGGTGCGGCTCCGCGAACGAGGTGTTGGAGACGACGACGCGCCGGGCCGACCACTGGTTCTGCGCCTCCTGACGGATGGCGCCGGCGCGGACGTACAGGGGCATGCCGCGGGTCTCGTTGTACGTCCAGAAGACGGCGTCGAGCACAATGGCGCGGTCGGTGGCGACGTCGTAGAAGACGCGCGGCCCGCGCAGGGTGTAGCCGCCGTCCGTCGCGACGACGTTGCCTTCGAGGTAGACGCCGCGCACGTCGTCGGGCCCCATGCGGAGCGTCTCGGCGATCGGGCCGGGGCTCAGGAAGACGACGGCGCGTTCGGCGCTGAGCTGCACCGTGCGCCCGCCGACGCGATCGATGTGCTGCAGCACCACGCCGCCCTCGACGATGAGCGCGTTCTCCTCTTCGCCCGAGACGAGCGTGCGGTCGGGCGCGAAGACGGTGATGACGCCGTCGCGCGCCAGCACCGGCGCGGTGCGGGTCGCCGGGGGCAGCGCGGGGTCCTGCGGCCGGGCGACGGGGGCCCGGGGCTCGGGCGGAGGGCGGACGGCACGGCGCTGCGTGGGCTCGGGCGAGACAGGGGGGGGTGCGTCATCCGGCGCCGTCGCGACGGGCGGGGGCGTTGGCTCGGGG
>RECZ01000071.1 GCA_007693765.1 Phycisphaerales bacterium
AGCCGGAGTAGTGCCCAACGCTGATCGTCTTGATGATGCTGTCGCCAGCCTGCATCGTGTAGGGCAGGGTGACGCGGAGCGAAGCGTTGAAGCCGTGGCTGCGGCTGTCCCACGGCTGATCGTTGGTGTCGGTGGGGTTGACCTGCGCCCCGTTGCGTTCCTCGCCCACCGTGTCGATGGCGTCGGGCGTCATGCCCGTCAGGTCTTTGCCGTCGCCGACGACCCACCACGATCCATCGACGAACTGGCCGACCTCAAGGGCTTCCTCGAAGGTGAACGTGATGTCGTTCTGGGCGACGGAGGATTGTGGCATGGATCGTTCTCGTGCGCCCCGCGTGCCGGAGCGCTGTTTTCAATAGCGGCGGCGGGACTCGAACCCGCGACCTCCCGGGTATGAGCCGGGCGAGCTGACCGCTGCTCCACGCCGCGTCGATGTTCCGACAACCGCCGGCCGCGTCGCTCTCGCGCCGCGGCGGCGGGCACTCCCGCATCGGCGCTGCCCGGCGGTTCCCCGTGGGGACCGGCCGGTGGCGTGCGCCGACGCGTCCTCAATCACGGGATGCCGAAGGCGGCCTTCAAGCCGCCGATGATCTCGGGCGTCACCAGGTCGACCGACTCCATGAACCGCACGAACTTCTCGCGGTCGTCGGCGCTCATCTCGCGGACCACGTTGTAGAGCGCCACCTGGGCGGGCAGCCCGGCCGTCACCACGTCGCTGGCGCTGATGCTGAACGTGCCGATGGTCAGCGTCTCGCCGGTGCTGAGGGCCAGCTCGATGTCCGAGCCCTGCACATCGCCAGACGAGGCGAAGTGCTGCCCGCTCTCGGTGACGGTGAGCATGGTCAGCAGGCCGGGCGTCGCCACATCCACACCATCAGCGCCCGCCATGCCGAGGCTGAACTTGTCGGGCATCCGACCGACCCACTTGTCGCCGTCCCAGTAGAACGTCGCGTAGCCGTCGCCCGCGCCGCGGGACTCGGCGCCAGCGGCCCCGATGGTGGCGCCGGTGTTCTGGCAGCCGGAGAAGATCACCAGCATCGTCACCCACAGCGCCACCGCCGCGAGCGAGAACGCGAACGATCGGATGCGGACGCGGCGGTGCAGGGCTCGGAGGCTGATGTGCGGGTGGCGTTGCTCGGAGACGGGGGTCGGCGGGTGCGTGCGGTGTCGCAGTTGCATAGGTCAGTCCTTGTTGGGGTTGGCGGAGACGCCCCGGCCGCCCTGGGCGGTGTGCAGGGCGCGTTCGAGAATCTCGGCGCAGCGCAGCAGGCCGCTGCTGGCGGTTTCGATAGAGCTCGAGGTCTGCGCGGTGGCCTTGGCCGTCTCGCGCGTGTTCTCGCTGATCTGCACGCGCATCCGCAGCTTCTCGAGCTCGTGGGTGCGCCGCAGCGCCATCTCCGGCGCGTACACCTTGGCGTAGAGGTACGCGATGATGCCGCTGATGACGGCGATGGAGCCCACAGCGCCGCCGACGACGGGCAGGCTGATCGCGCCCGTCTCCGAACCCATCGGGATGGAGGTCAGCATCAGCGCGTGCATCGCGTGCCCCCCCATCGGCGCAGGCGGGCCGCGGCGAGGATCGTCGCGGCGGGAGGTGTGGTGTTGGGCAAGTCGCGGGCTCCGTCGAGACGGTCCACCGGAATGTGGCACACAGCGCGGGGCGCACGCGCACGGATGATACACCCGCAGCGCGCCGATGCAACGACCCCCCTGTTCCGTGTGCATATGTATTGACGTGTGCAATACCTATTACCGCACACACATTGCGCGCGATCATTGGTCCGACTCGATCACTATGGGCGGATGCAGCGCGCCCGTCGTCTTCTTGGTCGGCTTCGCGGTCTTGCGCTGGCGAGGCTTCCGTTGTCCTGGGGGAACACTTCCGGGGGCGGGGGCGGCGGCGCAGCGCAGGCAGGCCCAGGCGGCGATGAGGCACGCATCCGCCATGTCGGCGTCGGCGGTGTCGGCGGCGGGGTCGTAGTCGGGCCAGAGGTCGGCGCAGCGGTCGCGTGAGGCTTGCTTGCCGCGCCAGCGCTTCCAGTCGGCGGGGTCGATGCAGAGCACCTCGGCGTCGTCGCAGGGGCCGTGGTGCAGCTCGAGGGCGAGGGCGCCGTGCACCGCGCCGACGGCCATGCCGTAGGTGAGCAGTCCCGCGGCCTGCCGCTGCCGGGCGCCGAAGCTGCGCCCCGGCGTCTCGACGGCGACACGCAGCGTGTGCCGGCGCTGGGGCTCGATCAGCTCGAGGGCGTCGGTGTACACCTGGACCGCGTCGCGCGCCGTCTCGGCGATGCGCCGGTGGGCGTCATCGGCGCGCCGCGGCCGGATGATGCCCCCGACGAGGATCCGCGCCCCCATGGGCAGCGACGGCTCCGCCTCGGCCAGCGCGTACCCGGTGCAGGTCGATGAGGGGTCGAAAGCGAGTATGTGGGTGATCATCGCGGGCAGGTCTCTGGCATGGCCTCGACGGTGATGGCGCCCATCCTTATGAGTTGGAGAATATTGCCCGCTTGCATGTGGTCAGACACACGCCGCCAACCGCACTTCTCCACGAGAGGCATAAGGAAGCCCCGGCCGCCATCGAACTTGAAGGCGATCATCTGGTTGAGCTTTGGCCTCGCCTGGACCGCAGCGCCTGGAAGGGATTTGATCATTGCAGCGTAGATCGGGTGGACGGGGCTCTCGCCGATCAAGTAGTCATCGGAGTGGTAATACACACAAAAAGCACCGCTTTTTGGAAAGTAGCACTCCTCGCGCGACAGTCGTATGTCAGGCAGTGGCGCCCACTCGTACTCTTCTCCCCAATCAGTTTCCAGGAGTGGAGGGGGGAACTTGCCTGGGGTGTTGGTCTCGCCAGGAGCCGGCACCCGAATGATGATGCGACCGTCCGTGGCGTATCGGTGCTCGTCCCGCACCCACGGCTTTGTGGGCGCGTAGGGGCCTTCATCTACAGCGCAGAACATATTGATCACATCGTCGGGGATCATCGCGTCGTCTCCGTTGTTCGTGTGTGTCTGTGCCGCATGGGCAGCAGCTCGCGTGAGATGCCCAGCAGCGTGTCCACGGCCTTGTCCGGTGTCATCGAGGGCTCGCGCTGCAGCCAGTCGCGGGCGTCCTTGTGCGGCGCTGGGGGGATGGACGCGTACACGTGCCGGCCCAGCGCCCGGCTCATCGCCGACGCCGTCCGCATCGCGCCCTCCAGGCCCGGCCACCGCCAGCCGTGCGGGGCGCGGTCGTCGTCGCGGAAGTCGCGCTCGCCCAGCACGATGACCGCGCCCTTGCGGCGCTGCAGCGCCCGTGTCAGGAGGTCGACGCCGCCGACGTTGCTCGGCCGGCCCAGCACATCCAGCCCCACGCCGATGCACGCCGCCGTGTCGCTCGGACCCTCGACCAGCACCACCGGCGCATCCCCGAACGCATCGAACCCGCGCGGCACGATCAGACCGCGGCGGCTGCCCGTCACCATCCGCTTCACCCCGTCGCGGTCGCGCGTGGCGATGCCGACGACCGGCCACCACGCCCCCGCCCCCGCCCCCGCCCCCGGAAGTGTCCCCTGCGCAATGTGCGCCCGCTCGCTCGGTAGCAAATT
>RECZ01000039.1 GCA_007693765.1 Phycisphaerales bacterium
CCCTGCCCTCGCCCGGCTGCCGCCGGCCACGGTCCATGCCCGTCCTCTTGCTGTGGCAGCTCTTGCACAGGGCTCGCAGGTTGTCGCGCACGAGCTCCAGGCTCGCGTCTTCGCTCCGCGGCACGATGTGGTCCACCTCGTTCGCTGGCCCCCCGCACATGCGGCACAGCGGCTCCTCCCTGAGCACCATCGCTCGGAGTCGCCTCCACCGATCCGACCAATAGAACGATCGCTCGCCCTTCCTCCCCCGGTCATACGCCTTGACGTCCTGACGCCGCGCGAGCGCCAACGCCTGCTCCCCACGCGACTTGTGCACCGGCGGCATGGTCGGCATCAGATCATCCCCATCAGCATTCGCATGGCCACGCCAGAACCACCATCGACATCCCGGAACTGGTACGCGCCGTAGTTGCCCGAGTAGGCCACGCCGTTGATGCCCAACGGACCAGACCCGCCTTCGAGCCTCGTGGTCCGCAGGGCGCCGTCAACCACGGGCAGGGCGTCGCCGTTCGCCGGGTCGGTCATCTCGGGGTCGGTCTCGAAGATCGTGCCCTCGGTCGTCTCGACGTTCGCCGCCCAGTTCGCCTGCGTCACCTTGTTGGTGTCTGTGGTGTACTCGTCGATGTTGAAATACCAGTTGTTCTCGACCACGAAGTTGGCGCTGTCGATCCACGCGCCGACGCCCGTGCCGCCGATGCCGCCGAACAGGTCGATGGAGGCTGCGCCCATGAACACCGTCTGGGTGGCGTAGAACTCCGCGTCGCCGCTGCTGCTGGCCGTGCTGATCAGGCGGGACACCGCCCCCGCCGTGTCGAACACGATGCAGTTGCGGAAGCGGAAGGAGCCGCCGCCCAGTTGCACCATGCCGTCGCTGGCGCCGCTGCTCTTGTGGTCGCCGAGGATCACGGTGGAGCGTGCGAGGCCGCGAAGGTTGGTGCTATTCTCGCCGAACGTCCACGTCTGCCCGACCACGGTGTTGCGCAGGTCGAGGGAGCAGCGGTCGAGGCTGACCGCGGACCCGCCGCTGGTGGCGAACCGCATCTGGCCCATATTCTCGGCGGTCAGGCGGACGAACCGCACCGGGTAGTGGGCGGGGTTCTCGGGGTCCGCACCGTTGATGGTGTTCTTGAACGAGTCGCCGCTGAACACCAGCACGCCGGGGAAGTCGTCGTGCCCGATCACGCGGCAGTTGACGGCCTCCAGATCGTGCATCTTCGCGCCGCCGTCGGCGTGGGCGAAGAACGCCTGCGCGGGCGCTGGTCCGAGCGGGTCGCCGTCCAGGTCGCGGAGGCCCTGCGCGTAGACCGTGCAGTTGGTCCACTTGCGGCCCACGATCTCGCCGTCGGGCTTGTTGCTGAAGTGGACGAAGGCGTTGCCCGCTGCGCCCTCGTACGCCGTGCAGTTCTCGACAGAGAAGCCGTCGCCGGACATCCCCGCCATGCTGACGGCGTGGAAGCCCCACGCGCGGAAGTCGCAGTTGCGGACGGTGCTGTTCTCGCCGTTGAGGATGCGGACGGCGCCGCCCGTGGTGTCCTCGCCGTCCGGGTTCAGCCAGATGTCCACGCCGTCGATGAGGTGCCCGCCCTCGGTGGAGGTCAGGTTGATGACTCTGCCCGAGATGCACACCTCGATCCGCCCGGCCTCGGCCTCGCTGGTCGAGGGCGGCGTCGCGTTCTCGGGCACATGCACCACAAGGATGTCGGCGCCGTAGCCGGGAACAGCGCCGTAGAACCACGTCTTTTCGTTGTTGATGCAGTCGTCGAGGTCCGCGGCCTCCGCCAGCATGCCGTGGAACACGCCGCCGGTGTCGCCAGCCGCCCCGTAGTCGTACGCCACGCCCACGATGCTGTAGCCGTTGAGCAGCCCCTCCTCGATGTTGAGGTTGACGTAGCAGTCAACGAACGCCGCGGAGGTGTCGGGGTCGGTGAGGGGAATCCAGTTGTTTGCCAGGCCGAGGATCGTGCCGTGAAGCCGGGGCTTGTCGCGCCCGGGCCAGCGGCGGATGGTGATGTTCTCGCCGGTGCTGGAGATTTTCACGAACTCGGGGGCGCTGCCCTTGAACACGCCGGTCAGGTTGAGGGTGTCCCCGGCGTTGAGGTTCATGTTGGCGGCGTGGATGTTGGTGTACGGGTTGGTCTCCGAGCCCAGCGGCCCCGTTCCCGGACCCGTGAAGCCGCCGTCGGCGTACTTGATCGTGCTGACAACCTGCTCGGTGGACAGGTTGAACACCTGGAACCCGGCGAAGGAGGCCAGCGGGTTGGGCGTGTCAGCGCTGTCGGTGATGTCGCCCTCATCGGCGTCGTAGGCGAGGAACAGCGGGTGCAGGGGGTCGCCGATCTCGTCGACCTCATCCTCGGTGATGCGCGGCGAGACGTTCATTCTGACCATCGACCCGTTGAACTCGATGTCGCTGAGCGTGTAGGGTCCGTTGGCGCCGCCGCTGAGGGTGAAGCCGCTCTCGTCCGTGCCTTGCAGGGGCAGGCTCTCGTCGGTGAACTCCAGCGCCAGCCGGTTGCCGTTGTTCTCGATGACGGCCTCGACCAGCACCGGCGGGTCTTCGTCGATGGGCGGCTGGGCGTTGAAGGTGGCGACGGCGGCGCTGCACGTCCACTCGTTCGCCGTGGTCATCGTCGTCTCGACCTCTTCGAGGTCCGTCACCAGTTTGGAGGCGAGCAACACCAGCGCCCGCGCCGCGGTGTCGAAGTTGATGGACGCGACTTCCTCGAAGCCGTTGGTGAACGAGCGGGCGCCGGGCGCAGACTCGCCGGTGATGCTCGATCCAGCCCAGCCCGCGATGGCGAGTTGGGGGACGGTGGCCGTCTCGTCCGTCGTGCCCGTGCTGCGCGTGGTGGTGGGCGTGTCGGACGCCGCGCCGCTGTTCGCCATGCGGTCAAGAGCGTTCGCCGCGTCCACGCCGCTGAACTCGGCGACGACGATGGACATGCGGCGGTTCTGCCCCGGGATTTCGCCCGCCGAGTGGTCCACGGTGATCGTCGCCGACTCCGACTCGCCCGCGATCTTCCACGCATGGAGTTTGGTAAACCCTGCGGTGATTCCGGTCCGTTGTACGTAGTTCCATCCCGAGCCCTGCACGGCGAGGACAGTGCCGGCGGAGGTCAGCCTGCTGCCCGCCTCCACCACGATCAGGTTGCCCTCGGTGGGCGTCGCGTCGAACGTCGCCGCCAGCGAGTTGACCGGAGATAACGCCGAGGTCGCCGTCTTGGTCTGGATCGGCACAAAGGGCGAGCCGCTGACCCCGATGTACGACACCGACACGGCGGAGTCGTCATAACTCGCGTGGAACGCCCGCGCCCGCACCTCCACCACGCCGTCCGTCGCGTCGCTCTCATCGACCTCGAAGGGCGCGGTGTACTCCGTCGATGATGCGGTCGGGTCCGTCCCGTCGAGCGTGTAGCGGATCGTCGTGCCCGAGACGATGAAGGGGTACGTCCCGTCGGCGGGGAACGTCGGGTACTGATCGAAGTAATCGGGGC
>RECZ01000172.1 GCA_007693765.1 Phycisphaerales bacterium
ACGGGTCTACCGGTTTTCAAGACCGGCGCCTTCAACCGCTCGGCCACCCCACCGGGGGCGTTGCTGACTGTGTGATCGTCCGCACGGCGTGGGCGTGCGTCAACCTTGGGAGGGCGCGCGGCGCAGCGTGACGACCTCGATCGGGTCTTCCCCCTTGAACGCCCGGTGCGACTCCGTGAAGCCGAAACCGGCGTAGAGCGCGAGGGCGGGGAGGTTCTTCACGCCGGTGGAGACGGAGAGCGGAGCCGCGGCGTGGCGGTCGATCGCCGCGGCGACGAGCGCGCGCCCGACGCCCTCGCGCTGGCGCTCGGGCGCGACGACGAGGGAGTCGATGTTGAGCGTGCGCAGTTCGTCGTCGGGGGCGAGGCCCAGGGCGCCGACGATCGCGCCCTCGTCCACCGCTACGAGGAACCGCTCGGCGCCGCGACGGATGTCGTCGACGGTGCGGCGCAGGGGCGGGAAGTCGCGGGCGCCGAGCAGCGCCGCCTCCTGCGCGTACGCGGCCATCTGCACGGCGTGGATGGCGCGGGCGACGCCGGGGTCGCGGTGGTCGGCGTCCTGCACGCTGATGGCGATCTTCAACCGCCGTGGGCCCGGCCCCGACGCGGTGCGAACATGATCGAGGCCACGAAGGCGAGGGTCGCGGCGCCCGGCGTCGGAATGAGGACGAACTGGAAATTGGGGCCTGAGACGGTGATGTCCGGCTGTGGATTGGTCATCGGGAAGGAGGAGCCGCCGGCGTTCGGTCGGAAGTAGCGAGCGCCGAATTCGATAAACGGGCTCTCGGTGCGCGCGTCGTTGAGGTTGTAGAGCCCGCTTGCTCCCGCGGGGATGTACATCGCGATGCGGTAGCCCTCGCCGGCGTCGAGGCGCACCGTGTCGATATCCACGAAGCGCGAGCCGCCCTCGATCGGCAGGGCGTCGCCCCCCGGCACGATCGCGCTGGCGATCATCGACTGGTCGCCCTCCGCCCAGAGTGTGATCTCGATATCGGGCTGGGCGATGTCGGGGAACGGGATCGACACGCCGAGGCGCTGCACGAAGATGTCCTCCGTCGTCTCGAACCTGTACCCCGTGAGGGCGTCGCTGGCGCCGACCGCGCCGTTCATCTGCCCGTGGCTGTACGCCTGCATGATCATCCCGGCGCGGGCCTCGCCCCCGTGGACGAACGCGCCCGCGACGAGCAGCACGCCCGCGATCAGCAACGACGCGCGCGCACCAACGAACAGCACATCTTGAACGATTCCTCGCATCTGAATGTCTCCTGTCTCCGTGTGCATGGGCCCCCATGTGCGGCCCGTCCGGGCAATATACATGTGCCGGGGCGGGCTTCAAGCATTTTTTCCCGATTTTTTGGCCGCGGCGGCCTCAATCCTGCGGGCGTTCGCCGTCCGGGGCCGTCTTCACGGTGCGCGTGTCGATGGGGCCCGGCGCCGACGCGGCGCGAACAAGATCGAGGCCACGAAGGCGAGGGTCGCGGCGCCCGGCGTCGGCACGAAGACGAACTGGAAGTTGGGCCCGGAGACGCGCAGGTCCGCCGCGTTGAACTGCGGGTAGCCGAGCCCGTTCGTGTTCTGATGGAAGTAGCGCACGCCGAACTCGATGAGCGGGTGCTCGTTGCGCGGGTGGTTCAGGTTGTAATACCCGTCTGCGCCGGGAGGGATGTGCATGCCGATGCGGTACCACGAGCCGGCGTCGAGCTGCACGGGAGCGATGTCCGCGAAGCGCGACCCGCCCTCGATCGGCAGCACGTTGCCGCCGATCACGGTCGTCGTAGCAAGGAGCATCTGGCCGCTCTCTGACCAGAGTCCGACAATGATGTCGGGCTGGGGCAGTTGCTGAAACGGGATCGAGACGCCGAGGCGCCTGACGATGATGTCCTCGTGCGGCGTGAACCGATACCCCGTGACGATGTTGTTCGTGACGAGAGTCGCGCTGAACTGCCCGTGCGTGTACGCCTGCATGATCATCCCGGCGCGGGCCTCGCCCCCGCAGACCAGCGCCGCCGCGAGTACGAGCGCGACCGACGCCGTGATGGACGCGCGCACGCCGACGCGCAACAACGCTCCGATACTCTTTCGCATGATGGTTAGTCTCCTGCTCCGTGTGCGTGGGGCCCTGTGCGGCCCGTCCGGGCAATATACATCGGCCCGGGGCGGGCTTCAAGTATTTTTTCACGCCCCGCGGGGCCGGCGCGGCCTCAGTCCTCCGGGCGTTCGCCGGCCGGGGCCATTTTGACAATGCGCGGGTCGAAGCGGGCGAGCACGTCCACTAAATCGCGCTGCGACGCCATCACCTGTTCGATGTCCTTGTAGACAAAGGGCGCCTCGTCGACGCCGGCGCTCATGAGTTCGACGTTGCGCTCACGGAGGTACGCGTTGATCTGCGGCCACTTGAATCGCCGTTTGGCCTCGGCGCGGGACATCACGCGGCCGGCGCCGTGGGCGGCAGAGTCGAGGGCGTCCGACGAGCCGCGGCCGCGCACCACGAAGCCCGGGGCGGCCATCGAGCCGGGGATGAAGCCGATCGCGCCTTTGTGCGCCGGGGTGGCCCCCTTGCGGTGGACGATGAGTTCGCGCTCCTCGCCCGTGGGTGTGCGCACGCGCTCCTTCCAGGCGTAGTTGTGGTGGTTCTCGACGTGCGTGAGGGCGCTGGCGCCGAGATCGCGGAGGATCTCGCGGTGGATGATCTCGTGGTTGGCGCTGGCGTAGGCGCCCATCAGCTCCATCGCGGCCCAGTATTCGCGACCGGCGTCGGTGTCGAGATCGAGCCACGCGAGGCGTTGCGCGGGGCCTTCGAGTTCGGGGCGGAGGGACATGGCGAGTTTGGAGTAGTGGTCGCACACGGCCGCGCCGACGCCGCGGCTGCCGGAGTGCGTGAGCAGGGCGAGGTACGTCCCGGCGCGCAGGCCGAGGTCGTCGGCTTCGAGGGTGAGGGCGCCGAACTCGACGAAGTGGTTGCCGGAGCCGCTGGTGCCGAGTTGGGGGCGGGCCTTGGCCTCCTTGAGGCGCGACGTGACGGGGGAGACGGACCAGTCGTGGTCCATCACGGCGTGATCGCGGGGCGTCGAGAACGCGGCGCCGATGCCGAAGCGGGTCTCGGTGTGGATGGCGGAGACGAGGCGCCTGCGCTCGCGCGGCGCATCAAGCGCGGCGGGCGGGATGTCGAGCACGCTCAGGCGCACGCGGCAGGCGATGTCCACGCCGACGGCGTAGGGGATGACGGCGTTGTCCGTCGCGAGCACGCCCCCGATGGGCAGGCCGTAGCCGGGGTGCGCGTCGGGCATGAGAGCGGCGCGGACGCTGACGGGCAGGGCGCAGGCGTCGCGCATCTGCTGCACGGCGGATGGTTCGAGGTCTTCGCCCCACTGCTTCCACGGGGCGGGATCGTGCTGTGCCGGGCGTCGCGGCATGGTTCGGGAGGGTACGCATCGAGAGGGATGGTGGCTTTCTCGGGGCGTGGCTGGTGCGTTGTGGGTGAGGGGGAC
>RECZ01000143.1 GCA_007693765.1 Phycisphaerales bacterium
CCCCCCAAACCCCATGCAGCCGCGCCCGCCCCGTGCCGGCGCGGCTTCCCTTACCCTCTTTCCATGCAGCCGCGAAGACTCGCGCCCTTCACCGACAACGCCCCGGTGCTCATCCTCGTCGCCGCCGAGATCGAGGCCCGCGCCGTACGCGACGCCCTCCCCCCCGGAACGACAACCCCCGCCCCCGCCCCCGGAAGCACGGCCCCCGCCACCGGGACCACAGCCACAAACACCCCAGGCTCCACCGGCTCACCCCCGTGGCGGGTGCACACCATCAACGACCGCTTCCACCTGCTCATCACCGGCGTCGGCAAGGCCAACGCCGCGGGCGCGCTCGCGTACGCCCTGCGCGCCGATGCCTACGCCGCCGTCGTCAACACCGGCGTGTGCGGCGCCCTGCCCGGCTCCAACCTCGAGCCCGGCGCGTGCATCCTCGCCACGTCATCCGTCTTCGCCGACGAGGGCATGCGCACGCGAGACGGCTTCGACGACATCGCCTCGATGGGCTTCCCCCCCGTCGAAGGCGCAGGCGTCGGCTTCCCCGCGCACGGGCCCCTCGCGGCCGCGCTCGCCCCCTGCGCCGAGGCGCACGGCCCCATCGCCTGCGTCTCGACCTGCTCCGGAACGGACGCCCTCGCCCTCGACATCGTCGCCCGCACCCACGCCATCGGCGAGGCCATGGAGGGCGCCGCGGCGGGCGTGGTGTGCGCACGGCTGGGCGTGCCCTTCGCCGAGGTCCGCGTCGTCAGCAACTCCACCGGCGAACGCGCCACGCAACGCTGGGACATGCCGCGGGCGCTGGCCCGGCTCGGCGCGCTCGTCGGCGCTTGGTGATGTCGATGTGATGGGCCCGCTCAGCGCGGGATGGCGTCCAGCGCCGCCGCGAGATCGTCGAGATTCCCGATCAACCCTTCGCGGACGCGCGATGCGATCCGCCCGAACTCCCGCGCGTACAGCGGCGCGCTCGAGACGGGGCCGGACAGCAGCATGACGAAGTTCGCGATCCGCTCCTGCGGCCACGGATCGTCGCCGTCGGTGAGCATCAGCAACCATTCCCCCTGATTGTCGCGGAAGACGAGCGGAGCGCCGATGGGTTGGCCGCTCTCGAGCGTAGCCATCACGAACGAGAGCGAACCGAAGCGGCGCACCGCCTCGAAGCGGTCGGCCTCGAAGAGCTCGAGCAGCCCGTTGCCGAAGTCGATGGTGTAGAACGACGCCGCGTCGTTGACCAGCGCCACGCCCTCATCCCCCCAGCGGTGCGCGACGGCGCGGCGCAGATCGGCGGTGTGCCCGTAGTAGATGAGCATCGGCGCCAGCACGCGCCCGATCGTCGACGACTGCGACGGGTCGATCGAAGCGACGATCTCCGCCGGGTCCGACTGCTGCTCGGCGAGCCAGCGCAGCGTCGCCGCGGCCTGCTCGGGCGTGTCACGAACCGGCGCCGAGATGTGCGCCACCGGCGAGGCCGGCTCAGGCGCGGGCTGCTCGTCGGCGCTTCTGCGGCAACCGGCGGTCAGCGCCAGCGTCGCGGCGAGCGAGAGCGCGAGGAAGAAACGCAGCGGGCGGTCGGTGGGCATGGCGTAGCGGGTTCCTGTGTGTCGGCGATCGAGTGGTCGGTGTGTGTGCGGATGGCCGTTCGGGCCACTGCGCCGGCGCCGCCGCTGGGCGTCCGGTGCGGCGTCCGGTGCGGGACGTTGCGGCCGGGTCAGCGCTTATCATCGTCGAGCGCGTGGAAGAGCTCACTGGCGAGCCTGCGCAGGCGAGCGTCGTCGCCCAGGGCCTCGGCGATGCGCCGCTCCGCCTCCGTGCGCGAGATCGGGGGCTCCACGCGAACGCCGGCGTCGGCCGTGGGCTCGCGCACCTCAACAAGCGAGCGCCCACGCGGCGCCGGCGCGGTCGCGGGACGGCCCGTGGGCCGCCGGACGCGCGGCATGAGATCGATGTTGCGCTCCACGGTCTCGAACCCGAACGTGGCGCCGTCGCGAGCCACGCGCACGAGTGTCCACCCCTGGTACGTGTCGCCCACGCTCAGCAGCAGCAGGTCGTCGTGGCTGGCGCGGCCCGGCGCATCGAAGTACGCGCTCCAGTGGTCGTCGATGCGCATCGTCGCCATGAACGTGAGCTTGTCGAGCGCCTCGTTGGCTTCTTTGAGGCGCGCGAGCCGACGCGCATCGGTGTCGCTGGGAGCTGTTTCGACGACGGTCTCGCCGGCGTCCGCCAGCGTCCAGTCGGTGCGCAGTGGACTGAACATGTTCCGCGAGGCGATGAGGTCCAGCGCACGCAGCGGCGCCTCGGTGCGCTCGATGGATTGCAGCGCGAGGCCCGTCGGCGCGGGGACCTGCTCGATCCGCGGCGCGCTCGCGCCGGGCTGCACACGCAGCACCAACGCCGCCAGCAGCGGCAGCGCCGCCAACAACAACAGCGCCCCCTGCATCGCGCCGGGGCGCTTCCACATGGGCTCCTGGAACCGTTCGAGATGGAGTCTGGTGCGCGCCATGATCCGGTTACCTCTCCGTCGTCGCCTCGATGCACGCGTACACCGCGGCGTCGACCTGCACGCCGGGCATCGTGCGGTACGGCGCCGCCGCGATCGACGCGTTGCCGATCCGCAGCCACGGCGCCGAGCCGCTCTCCACCGCGCCCAGCGCCTCGGCGATCGCCTCCATCGTGTTCGCCTGCAGACGCACGCTCAGCACCACCAGTTGCGCCGACGGACGCTCCGCCAGAACCTCGTTTCGGGTGCGCTCCACGCGCGTCACGTTCACGCCCGCGGCGGTGAAGATCTCGGTCACCCGCCGCTGCAGCTCCGCGTTGGCCAGCTCCAGCGTCTGCCCGCGGATGCGCTGCGTTGCGCCTTCGGCCCACCACGTCGCCAATTCGCCCGATCGCGCTCGCTCGCGATCCTCCTGCGAGATCAGCAGCGCCTGCCGCTCGATCAGGCCGCGCTTGAGCGCGATCTCTTCACGCAGCACCCGCGCCTCGGCCAGCTTCGGGGCGCCGAACACCCAGAAGACCAGCACGCACGCCACGCCGAGCCACACCCCGGGCCAGCGCCCGCGCGTGAAGCGCTGCAACGATTCGGGCAGCATCTCGCGTTGGAACCGGCGCGTCGCCATGGCTCAGCTCCCCCCCTGCGCGTCGTCTGTGCGCGAGAAATCGAACACGCCCATCACGCGGAAGCGGGCCGCGCCGCCCTCGATCGTCTGCTGTCCGGCCGCCTGCTGCGCGTTGCCCAGATCGGGCGATCCCTCCAGCGCCCCCAGCACCTCGCTGACCGAAGCGCTCTCCACGTCCAGCACGAAGTCGTGATCCGTCATCTCGATCCGCTGCACCCAGGCGCTGTCGGGCGTGGCCTCGGTGATCGCCGCCAGCATCCGCCAGCGCGGCGTGTAGCTCGATTCGAGCCGCGCCAGCCGGTCGTGCACACCCTGCATGCCGTCGTTCGCGTTGCGCAGCCGCTCCACACGCTCGGCGTCGCGCCCCAGCGTCGCGGCGACCGCGTCCAGCCGCTGCGCATCGATGCCCGCGCGGTGCGCCCGCGCATCGGCGAAGATCACCAGCGAGATCGTGAGCGCCGCGGCCGCGGCCGTCCACCGCAGCGGGGCGCTGCGCAGCCAGTCCTTCCCCTTCGTCCGCCCCAGCAGATTGAACGACGTCGCGCCACGCGGGTGCGCCGGCGCCGCCAGCAGCGCGCCGCCCATCGCCACGTGCTCGATCGTCATCGCCCTCGACGCCTCCTCGGGCTGGGCGCGATCGTCCCAGCGGCAGACGAGCCAACCGTTCTCGCGCGCCTCGCGCACCAGCGATTCCGCCGGCGCGCCGCTCCCGGCGCGGCATCCCGTCCACGACAGGCCGTGGTACGTGTGCGTCGCCCATCCGCTGGGCGTGACCTCGAGCATCCGGTCGGGCGCCTCCGCGTTCGAGCCCGCGGCGAAACGCAACGCCGCGCAGCCCATGCCGCTGGGCACGACCCGCGACGGCGCGAGGCCCGCTTCAGATAGCCGGGCCAGCGTCGCTTCGAGGCCGCTCGCAAACACGCCGCCCAGCCACGCCACGCGCCGCTGGTCGGCGGTGTCGGCGACGTGCAGGTCCCACAGCAGGGCCGTGTCGGCGGGCGTGGGGAAAAAGCTTGGAAGATTGGCGCCGACGGCTGCGCGGAGGTCGTCCTCGGTCTGGCCGGCGGCGTCGAGGTCGCGGCGCAGCATGCGGTCCACCGGCCACACCAGCACGCGCGTGGCGCGGGGGTTCCGGAACCGCTCGGGGATCTTCACGCTCGGCGCATCGCCCTCGCGGAAGAGCCCGGGCACGCGGTCGAGCGACCAATCGATCTGGGCGCCGCGCACCGAAGCGTGCACCAGCACGAGGTCCTCGCCGCGCACCGCCATCCCGATCGCTTGCCGGCTCAGCGGGCTGTCCATGCGTGCTCCATGCAAGGGTGCGGACGTCGGAAGGTTTGCCCGCGCGTGAGAGCCGCGCAGGGCGGGTAGGGGGCGGCGGACGCGGTGGCAAGGAAATCGCGCCGGGCGGCCATCAGATCCACCCATCCCGCGATTCTAGCACACGGGGAACGCCGTTCTCACCCACCCCGATGCGGATCAGGTGCCGCCCGACGCTCTCGCCCACGACCGCGTGCGTGCGAACGGTGTAGATCGGGCTCAGTCCGTCGGCCAGGTGCTCGTCGAGCGCCCGGAACGCGGCGCCGCCGATGAGAAACCGCACCCGTTCGCGGGAGAGCCCCTCGCCGTTCGCCTGCATCTGCTCGATCCGGTCCAGCGCCCGTGGGTCCCGCAGGCCCAGCGCCATGAGCACGGGTCGGGGGGCGTAGTTCGGGTCCACCGTCGAGCCGTAGCCCACGGTCAGGCACGAGAGCAGCCGCACGTACAGCGACGCGGAGATCCCCGGCGTGCCCAGCAGTTCCTCCACGCGCTCCAGCGGCACGCCGCGGAGCGGCTCCTCACCGACCCGCGCCGGGGTGGCCCGCATGACCTCCCCCGGAGCCAGCGCCTTGCGCAGCATCATGTCTTCGATCGCGTTCACGATCGAGCGCGCATCAGACTCGTTCTCACCCAGCGCGATCATCAGGGCCACCAGCGTGTCCCGGCGCGCGGTGTTGACGTTGATCTTGCCCGTCTCCGACTCGATCCGAGCCTCGATGCGCTCGCCGTCGATGTTCACCGTCATCATGCCCATCCGCACCGGGGGCGGGGGCGCATCCGCGCCGCGGCCACCGTTGCGGGCGCGCCGCTCGGCGTCGTCGCTTCCGGGGGCGGGGGCTGGGGCAGGGCCAGCGGGGGAGTCGGCGTCGGGGTTCACGCCGGCCGCGCTCTGCCGCTCGCGCACGCGCCCCATGGCCTCGGCGATCGCGCCCAGCAGGCCGCCGGCGCCCGCCATCTCCGCCGGGAACTCCGGGAGGCCCTGGATCCGCGTCGAGGCCTGCGACGGCGCCACGAGCGAGAGATCGCCCGTGGTCGCGCCCTCCACGGCGCCGCGGGCCACCATGCCGCGACGGTGCAGCGCCACGCTCAGATCGCGCACCGCGTGGATGCACGCGCCCCGCGCCAGGTACTGCGCCTGCGCGCTCTCGACGCCGACGCGCGCCTGCACGATGCCCCGGTGCGACGAGAGCGCGAACGCCCCCGAGAGCGTGACGCAGATCGTCAGCGCCAGCATCACCGCGATCAGAATGTAACCGCGACGGGCATGATCCATTCGCGCGTGGCTCCTTCTTCGCTCACCCAGGTAATCCGAACCGCACGCGGCAGGCTGGGCCGACCGATCCATTCCGGTTGCCACTCCAGCAGGCCGCCCGCCTGCCGCTCGAGGTACGCGATCTCGATCGACAGGCACCGCTCCAGCAGCGGTCGCATCCGCGAACGCGACATGCCCTCCTCGAACGCCTGCAACGCCGCCACCGGGTCGTTGGCCGCGCCCCGGCGACGCGCACGCAGCCCGTCGTGCTCGCGGGTCTGCTCGGCGTAGAGCAGAGAATAGCCCCCCGGCCCGTCGGGAGAGGCCTCCACCAGCAGCCGCGCCACCACCGGCTCACGCCTGTGCGGCGCCTGCAGCGCCACCAGCGATCGGGTCATCATCCAGCCGCTCTCGCCCACGATCTGCGGCTCTTCGGAGCCGCCGACCCGCTCGGTCAGATCCAGCCACGCGACCTGCGTGGTGAGGAACGTGCGGATGCGCTCGTTGCGCGAGCCGCGCTGCTCGTCGCTCGCCCCCTCCCCCGTGATCACCACCGTTGTGCGGATCACCCCGATGATCAGCACCGCGATCAGCGCCGCGACCAGCATCGCGACCATCATCTCCATGAGCGTGAGGGCGCGCCGGGCGTGCGTGTGGTTCGCGGAGCGCCTCACCATTTCACCGTCCTGAGCGTGACCGCGCCGACCTCGGCCTTCACGATCTCCATGAGGATGTAGTACGCGTCGTCCTCGCTGCGCGGAGGGTCGCCCGGCTCGCGGCCGTCGTGCGTCGGCGGCGTCGCCACCGAGCGCACGGTGACGACCCACGTCAGGCCGTCGCGCTCGCCGGCCCACCGCTCCGTGCCGCGCTCGCCCGAGATAACCATCAGCTCGTAGGGCAGCAGCCCGAGACCCGCCTCTTCGACGAGCTGCCGCGCCAGCGTCAGCTCCCGGTCCGCCTGCGCAGCACGCACCGTGGCTTTCTGCGACTGCACCAGCGCCATGAACACCCCGCCGAAACCCGCCGCGGCGATCAGCAGGGCCACCATCGCCTCAAGCAGCGTGAACCCCCGACCGCGCTGCGCCCACGCCCGAACAGCGCGCCGTCGACGCTCACTTACGGAAGAACATCTCATTCGTGTCGACCTTGGTCTCAGAAATAAGGCTGTCGATGCGGTCGATGTTGACCACCCCGCCCAGGAACTGGGAGGCGTAATAGGGTAGGTCGCTGGGGTCGAGCACGATCGTGGGGGTGACGAGGATCACCAGTTCCGTCTGTTCGCGACGGACGTTCTTGCCGCTGAACGCCAGCCCGATGAGCGGGATGTCGCTGAGGACCGGGATGCCCGTACGCTGGTCCGACTCGCGCTCGATGCGGATGCCGCCCAGCACGGCCGTGTCGCCGGAGTTGATCATCACGGTCGTGCTCAGCTCACGCTTGGGGAAGGAGGGCGACTGGATCGAAGCGCCCGGCGACGGCTCTTCGACGTCCGAGACCTCCTGCGTGATGTCCAGCACCACCGAACCGCGGTCGTTGACCGTGGGCGTGACGTTGAGGATCACGCCCGTCTCGCGGTACTCGATCGAGCTGTCGATGCGGTTGGGATCGACCGCGTCCGTCGTGCCGCCGATGGTCCGCGTGATCGTGGGCACCTCGCGTCCGACATTCAGCATCGCCGGCTTGCCGCTGGTCGCCACCGCGTACGGCGCGCTGAGCACCCGCACCGTGCCCTGCAGCCGCGCCGCCTGGATCAAGGCGAACGCGTTTTTGCCCAGCACGAACGCGCTGCCCACCGGGTCGAGGTTCAGAAGGTTCGCGTCCGAACGCAGCTCGTACTGGTAGTCGCCCACGCTCTGGTTGGTGAAGAGCTCGACGCCGAACTGCACGTCGCCCGAGATCACCACCTCCGCGACCACCACCTGCAGGTACACCTGCTTGGGCGGCCCGTCGAGCAGGCGGATCATATCGCGCACCTGGCGGTAGACGGCGGGCTTGGCGCGAATGGCGATCACGCGCGATTCGCTGATGATCGCGATCTCAGGCCGGTCGCCGTCGTCGAGATACCCGAACATTGAATCGATCGCGCCCTGCAGCGACTCTGGCGAAAGATGCTGCGCGCGGTAGACGTGCATCTGCGCCTTGTCCACCTCGACGGGCTGGTCGAGACGATCGAACCAGCCGTCGAGCATCGGCACCAGGTCGCGCACGGTGGTCATCACCAGCAACTGCCCGCTGCGCGGCAGCACGTTCGCGCTGAACTGCACCTGCTCCGCCTGCGTCGCCGTCGTCCGCACGCCGCTGGCCTGCGCATATTCACGGAGGCCGGTGGCCAGATCGCCGGGCGGGATGAACCGCGGCGTGTACAGACGCAGCGTGCGCCCGGCGAAGAAGGGGCGGTCGAGCTCGGCCAGCACCGCCATGATGCGGTCAACGTTCGCCGGGGAATCCACCAGCACCAGCACGTTCGTGCGCGGCGCCGTGAACACCACGCCGCGCGGCGTGAGCAACTGCCGCACCGCCTCGACGATCTCGCTCGCGCCGGCGTTGGTCAGCGGGATCACGTAGGTGTTCGTCGCGACGTCAGGGCGCACGCGGTCCCACGCAACCTGCACGCGCCCCGGCGCCTTGGCGATCGTCTTCTCATCGACAACGTAGACCATCCCCTCGCGCACCTGCAGCGCCCAGCCGTACGCCGACGACACCGCGTCGAGCGTCCGCAGCAGCTCCTCGGAGCTGATGCGCCCCTCGAGCATGAAGCTCATCTCGCCCGTGACGGTGGGGCCGATCATGTAGTCGACCTGCAGCACACGCTCGAAGATCTCGCGGAACACCTCGACCGCCGGCGCGCCCTTGAAGTTCAGCGTCACGTCGATGTCGCGCTGCGCGACCATCTCCGGCAGCGATGCACGCCGCGCGATCGGCCACTCGGGGATGGGGATCTCCTCCGGCGCGACAGCCTGCGCGAACCGCGCCCGCGTCTCCGGCTGATCGAGCCGGTGCTCGATCTCGCTCGTCGACGGCCCGGGGGCGCGCAGCGTGTCCATGATCGATGAACGCGCGAGCGGCGCCGGCGCCTCGTCCACCCGCGCCGTCTCCGTGGTGGAGCACGCCGCGGCGAAGAAGAGACACACGAACGTCGCGAAGGTCAGGGCTGTATTCCGCATCGTGCGCCTCTGCTGGTCTGCGCCGGCGGGCCCGGGAGGGGCATCGCCGACGACGTGTGCTCTGAACAACTCCGCCGAGCGGCCCCGCGCCGCGCTCGCTGCGCGGGCGTCGTGCGGCCCGTCAGACGGCCTGTTGGTCGTAAATGCTGAATATCGCGAGAATCATCGCGATCACGACCGTGCCTACGACGGAACCGATGAGCAAAATAGCCACGGGCTCCAGAAGCGTCAACGCTCGCTTGGTGCGCACCGCGACGTCCTCCTCGAACGCGTCCGCCATCCGCTCGAAGACTTTCGCCAGATTCCCCGACTCCTCCCCCACCCCCAGCAGCTTCTCCGTCCGATCCGGCAGCAGCGAGGCCTCCCTCGCCGCGTCGCTGAGCCGCCCGCCGTCGCGCATCGCCCCGATCACACGGTCGAGCCGGTTGCGCAACTCCACGCTCGACCACGTCGTCCTGGCCACCTCCAGCGCCCGCAGGATGGGCACCCCGCTCCGGAGCATCATCGCCATGGCCCCCGCGAACGAGGCCCCCTGGTGCTTCCACAGCAGCGGCCCGAAGGGCGTCTTCTCCAGCGCCCACCGCTCGATCGCCGCCCGGTGCACCGGGTCGCGCCAGCGCACCCGCCACACGAACACCGCCAGCAGCATCGCCGCCAGCGCGAACACGCCCCAGTCCGCCACCGAGCGGCACACCCCGATCACCACCGCCGAGAACCACGGCAGCGACACCCCCATCTCGTCGAACAACTCCGAGAACTTGGGCACCACGAAGCTCACGATCGCGGTCATGATCAGCGTGCCCACGAAGATCAGTATGCACGGGTACATCAGCGACGACACCAGATCGCGCCGCAGCCGCAGCGCCCGCTCGTCCTGCGCGTTGAGGCGGCGCAGCACGTCGGCGAGCTTGCCGCTGTCCTCGCCCGCCTGCACCATGCCGATGTGGAACGGGTCGAACCGGCCCGGCAGACGGCGCATCGCCTCGGCCAGCGTGCGCCCCTCGCGCACCGCGTCGCTCAGCGCCCGCAGCGCCGACGTGTCCGACGGCTTCTTGGCGATGGGCACGATCGTCTCCAGCGCGCTGTCCATCCCCATGCCGCTCTCGATCAGCAGCGCCAGCTCCGCGAACACCTCCGCCCGCACGCGCCGCCACCGCGCACCCGCATCGCGCTGCGTCGCCGGCGCCGCCGCGACCTCCGACGCGTCGCGTCCCAGCGCGAACCCGCGCAGGCGGTCCGCCATCCCCGGCGGCTGCGCCGACTTGATCTCCAGCACCACCAGCCCGCGCCGGCGCAGCTCCTCGCTCGCGTTGCGACGATCGACGGACTCGATCTCGCCCTGCGTCACGCCCGAGCCCGCGCTCATCGCGCGGTACAGGAAACGCTGTGTCGCGACGGCGCGGCTCATTCCTGGATGTTCTCGACGATCTGCTCGTACGTCGTCTCGCCGCGCACGACCTTGTCGACGCCGTGGTCCCACAGCGTCTCCATGCCGCACTGCTCGCGCGCGATCCGCTGGATCTCGGCGCTCGAGCGCCCGTCCAAAATCGCCCGCTGGATCGGCTCCTCCACCGGCAGCAACTCGCCCACGACCGTCCGCCCGCGGTAGCCCGAGTTGAAGCACGCGCGGCAGCCGGCGCCGCGGTGAAACCGCGCTTCGGCGCTCAGGCCGTGCCGCTCGCGCAGCGCCGTGTCCGGCGTGTACGCCTCGATGCACTCGGGGCAGATCTTCCGCACCAGCCGCTGCGCCATCACGCCGATCACCGCCGACGCGATCAGGTAATCCTCCACGCCCATGTCCAGCAGCCGCGCGAACGTCGCCGCGGCGCTGTTGGTGTGCAGCGTGCTCAGCACCAGGTGGCCCGTGAGCGACGACTGCACCGCCATCGCCGCCGTCTCACGGTCGCGGATCTCGCCGACCATGATCACGTCCGGGTCGTGGCGCAGGATCGAGCGCAGGCAGCGCGCAAAGTCCAAGCCGATCTCCGACTTCACCTGGATCTGGTTCACGCCGTCGAGGTGGTACTCGACAGGGTCCTCCACCGTCACCACCTTCACGTTCGGGCTCGCCACCTCGCGCAGGCCCGAGTACAGCGTCGTCGTCTTGCCCGAGCCCGTCGGCCCCGTCAGCAGCAGCATGCCCTCGGGGCGCGTGATCAGGCGGCGGAAGTCCGCCCGCTGCTTCACGCTCAGGCCCAGGTCGTCGAGGATCAACTGCACCGCGCCGCGGTCGAGAATACGCAGCACCACGTCCTCGCCGTGCAGCGACGGCAGGATCGAGACGCGGATGTCGATCTCACGCCCGGACGTCTGCGCCCGGATGCGCCCGTCCTGCGGCAGCCGGCGCTCGCCGACATCCAACCGAGCCATGATCTTGATGCGCGACACCAGCCCCGGGTAGATCGACGCCGGCGGCGCATCGACGTCCACCAATTGCCCGTCCACCCGGTACCGCAGCCGCGCCTTCCGTTCGCCGCGCTCCAGATGAATATCCGACGCCCCCAGCGTCACCGCGCGCTCCAGCGCCGCGCTGAGGAACTGGATCACCGGCGCCTCCGAGGCCAGGTCGCGCAGCGTGTCCGGGTCGAGCATCCGCACGTCGGAGCCGTCGTCCGCGCGGCTGTCGCTCTCCACGTTCTCGAGCAGCTTCGCGAGGCACGTCTCCACGTCGCGCAGCGACGCGGCCAGCGGCTCCACCTCCAGCCCCGTCGCCTGTCGCACGCTCTCCACCAGCGCCTCGTCCGGCGCCCACGCCATCGCCAGCCGCACGCGGTGCTCGCTCACCTCCACCGGCAACACCTGGTTGAACCGCAGGAACGCCGGCGGCAGCAGCCGCGATGCCTCCTCGCCGGGGTCGAACTCGTCGGGGGCCTCCCACGCCGTGACGCCCAGCAGGCGCGAGAGCTCGTCCCGCAGCCCCTCTTGGCTCAGCACGCCCGCGTTGACCAGCAGCCGCGCCAGACGCGTGCCCTGCTCGCGCCGCAGCGTGAGCAGGTGCTCGCCGTCGGCCGCGCTCAGGCGCCGCCGGTCGATCAGATCCTGCAAAATCGCGCGATCGACGCCGTCGGCGTCCTGCGGCGAAGCCTGTGAACCGGCCGCTCCGGAGGCGTTCGCGGGAACCTCGACGCGCAACGGAGCGCCGCTTCGTGACATGACGCTCACTTTCTGCTCCTTCGGAACGACCGCGTCCGCGACCAGCAACCGCGCTGGCCGGGCGTCAATCCCAGCTATAGATGTCCGCGTCCTCGCCCTCGCCGCCCTCTTGGTTGTTCGCGCCGAGCGAGAACACCTCGAAGGGGTATTCGACGCCCTGCGCCGGCGAGCGGTACTGCAGCGGGCGCCCCCAGCCGTCCGGCGGCAGGGACCGACGCGTCAGGTACGGCCCGTTCCACTTCTCGAGCCCCTGCGGGCGTTCGACCAGCGCCTGCAGCCCCTCCGCCGTCGTCGGGTACCGGCCGATGTCGAGACGGAACTGCTCCAGCGCCACAACCGTGTTCTGGATCTGCGTCCGCGTCACCACCGGGCGCGATTCGCCCAGCTTCCCCACCACACGCGGCGCCACGAGCGTGATGAGCAGGGCGAGGATGCCCAGCACCACCAACAGCTCCAACAGGGTGAACGCGCGTCGTCGTAAGATGCGTTGCATGGGGTTGAGCCTCCGCTCAAGGGGGTCCGCCCGGGCTGGCGAACGCCGCGGCTCCGCCGAAAACTGAACAAAATACCGTATCACTCTATGCGCACACCGTCAATCGCGTCGCCGTGCACGCGCACGCGCCACCCCCGCTCGTGCAGCAGGGTCCAGTCCGTCGGCGAGCTCAGCCCGCCCGGGCTCCACGTCATCAGCGTCACCGCAGCGTCCGCGTCCTCGCCCGTCACAACCGTCACGACGGACCGCTCCTGCCCCAGCCGCCTCGCGGCGTCCTGCGATTCGGGGCTCAGCCGCTCGTCCACGCGGACGATGGGGCGCCAGCCGCTCGGGAAGACGTGCTCCGCCTCACCCACCACGAACCTGCGGGACCGCGGGTGATACCGCACGTGCACCGGCAGCCCCGTGGCGTCCGCCAGCATCTGGGCGTCGCGGACGATCTCCACCACCAGCGTGCGAACCTCTCGACGCTCCTCGCCCGACCCCGAACGCACCACCGCGGGGAGCACCACGGCGCCCGCCAACGCGATCAGACCCAGCACGATCAACAACTCGACCAGCGTCAGCGCACGCCGCGGATGCCGAGCGCGCCCGATCACACTCTCCGCGCCCGGTTTCACGTGCCCGCGCCCATCCCCGTGCCAGCCCCTGAGCCTGTGCCGCCCGTGCCCGTGCCTGTGCCCGTGCCCGTTCCACCAGTCCCTGTTCCCATTCCTGCTCCCGCGGGTGCGCCCTCGCCGTCGCCGTCATCATCATCGGGAACCTCCACGACCTCGCCCACGCGACGCAGGATCGCGACGACGTCATCCGTCGTAATGCGACCGTCGCCAGTGACGTCGAGCCGCGCCGGGTCGATCGTGCCGTCGCGGTTGCCGGTGATGTACCGCATCACCAGCAGCGCGTCGTTGACGGTGATGCGCCCGTCGCGATCGACATCCGCCGGGTCGCCGGCCGGACCGTCAGGATCTGTCGGGTCGCCGCCGCCGCCGCTGAGACGCGGCCCAACGAACGCCGTGATCGTCTGCGCGTTGAACGCCGCCGAGAGCGGGTTGTTGAAGCCGGTGAATTCGATGACCAGTTGATCCGTCGCGCCCGGGCTGGGCACTAGGGCGTACGTCGTGCCGCCGCGCCGGAACTCGAACGTCATCGGGACCTCTTCGTTCACATCGCGCGTGATGGTGAGCCCGCTGAACTCGCCCGCGGCGTCCACGATCGCCGTGAAGCTGCCGCTCCCCTGCACCCGCACCACGACGCGGTCGCCGTTGCGCACCGAGACCGCCTCCGAACTGTTGATCCGCCCGTTGAAGATCTGGAAGAACGTGTTCTGCGCCATGGCCGCGGGCGCCGAGACGCACAGCACGACCGCGAGCACGAAAAGACGGGGGGCGAGGGAACGGGGCATGGGCGGCTCCTACGGGTGCGTCGGGCGACGGCGGGGAACGACCGGCGCTCCGCGTCGCAACGGCGGCATTGTACCGCGCGCAGACGGCGCAGACGGCGCGGGGATCCAGCCCGCAAAAAGAAAAGCGGGCGCCCCCGTCAAGGGGCGCCCGCGTGGTGTCAGGAGGTGAAACTTGCGGGGGTTACGGGGTCAGGATCACGTTGGCGAAGTTCTGGAACGTCAGGACCGCCGTGTCGCCGCCGATCTCGTCGAGATCAGCGAACTCCTCTTCAACCAGCTCGCCGCCGATGCGGATGCCGGCGCTGCTCAGGGTCATCGCGATGACGCCCGGGAAGCTGTTGGCCGACACCGTGCTGGTGCCGAGCGTGCTGACGAGGTTCCAGCCGCCGTTGGAGCTGTTGCTCACCATCTGGAGCTGCGTGCCGGAAGCGTCCGGACGCGTGCCGAAGTTGAACCAGGTGTAGTTGCTCAGGCTGGAGGGGAGCGTGTACTCGATGGCGTAGCCGTAGCCGGTCGCGATGCGGTTGAGACCGGTGATGGAGCCGCAGTAGACGCCGCGGTTATCGATCGCCAGCGCCGTGCTGATGCTGGGGATCTCCGGGCACTTGGTGCTGTTGTTGAGCACCACGAAGTAGCCGGAGCGGGGCGTGTTGGAGGGGAAGTTGGCGACCGTGTTGATGGGGTTGCCGCCGACCGTCACGCGGTTGGGCGTGGCGTTGCCGCCGGTGGAGAAGTCGACGCCGTTGTTGTTGCGGCTGGCCGGGAACATGGCCCAGTTGCTCGTCGCCGTCTGCTTGGAGGCGGAGTAGAAGCTCGGGGTCAGGCTCGTCAGCGCGAACGCACCGATCTGGGTGCGGTCGATGTCGAACCGCGTCGGGGCCGCGCTGGCGCCGACTCGGTTGATGTCGCTGTTGAACGCGAGGCGACGAACGA
Source organism: Phycisphaerales bacterium (assembly GCA_007693765.1). Lineage (GTDB taxonomy): Bacteria > Planctomycetota > Phycisphaerae > Phycisphaerales > UBA1924 > RECZ01. The sequence goes on from RECZ01000143.1 coordinate 14,834, forward strand.
GCAGGTTGTTCGCCAGGAACGGGCTCACGCCGCTCAGCTTCTCCTCGGGGCACACGACCAGAACGATCGGGCGACCCGCGAAGTCCTTCTGACCACGGGTGTGCAGCGTGTAGGGACGGGCGCCGTTCGCGTCGGCCGGGCCGTCGACGAACGTGCGGCCGATCTGCTGGAAACCACCGTCGAAGACCAGCGTGCCGTTGCTGATGCCGCTGCCCTGGACCGTGAAGCGGCCGGGGATGTTGCCGTCAGCGCGGAAGCTCAGGCGGATGGGAGCGATGATGTTGCGGGAGTTGAGGTCGTTGAGGTGCTGGTAGAGCAGGACGTCCTGCGTCGTCGTGATCACCTGGGCGCCGTTGGGGTTGTTGATGCCGCCGGGTCCGAACTGCTCGGAGACCAGCACAGTCGTGTACATGATGTCGAGGTCGGGCTTGAAGTTGACGATGCCCATCGGCGACATCGTGCCGTCGCAGGACCCTTCCGCGCCCATGAGCTGCGGGTGGAAGTACATCACCGTGTCGGCGCCGAAGGTGCCGTCGCCGACGACGGAGTCGACGCGACCGGTGTAGGTGACGCCCTTGTAGGTGAAGCGGAGCGAGCCGCAGCCGAGGATGTTGCGGTAGATGAAGGCGTCGATCCGCGTGGCCAGAGAATCGGTCTCGGGCCCGAGGTTGACGCGACCAACGATGGTGTGCGTCAGCGGGTTGCCGTCAGCCGGGGGCTCGGGCGCCCGGACGACGTCGACGCGGATCTCAGGAACGCTCGAGTCGGTGCTGGGCACCTGAGCGTTGTTGTTGAAGTCGACGAGGAACGAGCCGCCGAGGCTCTCGTCCGTGTTCTCGCTGACGTACTGCACGAAGAAGTGATCCTGCGGGAACTCCATGCCGGCCATGAGCGTGAGCGTCATGGGGAACAGGCCCGTGGGAAGGGGCTCGGTGGAGATCGAGATGCTCTCGACCAGACCGCCGAGCTGCTGATCCTCACCGTTGTTGCTGGAGCCGTCGTTGCTGCCGCCGCGGAGGAAGAAGCGGTTGAGCAGCTCGGTCAGCGAGCCGCCGTCGTTGACGGTGACGCGACGATCGGTGAAGAGCACGATCCGATCCACCTTGTTGGCGTCGTTGACGAACGCGAGGCCGCAGTCGTCAAAGCGGGCGCCGGGCGACATCAGCATGACCATCTTGGTCTTGGTGACGTTGGGATCGGTGCGGTTGCCGAGGCTGGAAATCGAATCCCACTCGCGGTCCTCGACCGGGAAGCCGGGGTTGAACATCGCCAGCACGTAGCCGGGGTCCTCGTTCACCGCGTTGTCGAGGCAGACCTCGAACGACCACTGGTTGAAGGAGGGCGAGCCGATCGTGGCGCTGGGGAACTCGACGCGGCGGCCGAGCGGCGTCTTGTCCATGATGAAGAAGTAGGACTCGGCCTCGTTGCTCGTGGGCGAGAAGGCGACGATGGGCTCAGAGAAGCCGGCCACGATCTGGCAGGTGTTGGGGTCGTAGGTGGCGCCGAGCAGCGCGGGGGCCGCGCCGTCCTCGACGTCCGC
>RECZ01000114.1 GCA_007693765.1 Phycisphaerales bacterium
GCGGTCGATCGACGCTATGCTCGGCGGCTCGCGGCGTGAGGGGGGGTCGACGCGTCGGGACGAGCCCCCCGCGAAGGGGGAGTCGGATGCGCAAGACGCACGGGCGTCGAGCCTTCTGGCCGCCAAGCGGCGGGCTTCGGCGCGGTTCTCGGACGGTGGTTCAGGTCCCGATCAGAGCGACGGCGCGGCCGGCTCCGGGAGTTGAATTCTGAGGAATAGAGCCGGCCCCGGGCCGGTTCTCACACAGGCGAGAGGGCCGAACGCGGTGGAGCGATCGGACTTTGAGGCTCTGGCTCTCGAACATTTCGACGCTGTGCATCGGATGGCGCTGCACCTCGCCCGGCGTCCGGACGACGCGGCGGACATCGTTCAGGAGACGTATCTGCGGGCATTGCGGGCGTCGCCGACTTACGAGGAAAAGGGCGGCGGCATCCGCCCCTGGCTGATGACGATCGCCCACAACGTCTTCCACAGCCGGCTGAAGAAACAGATGCGATCGCCGGTGAGTGTGGGCGAGTTCTTCGACGAGGACACCCGGGAGACGGCGCCGGATGGGCCGCCCCCCGCGTGGGACCTGGCGACGATGGACTGGGAGCACGTCGACGAGCGCCTCAAGCGGTCGATCGACGGATTGAAGGACGAGCATCGGTTGGTCTTGCTGCTGTGGGGCGTCGAGGGCTTGAAATACCGCGAGATCGCGGAAATCCTCGGTGTGCCGCTGGGCACGGTGATGAGTCGGCTGCACAGGGCCCGCAAGATCGTGGCCGATGAATTGGAAGGGGAATTCCCCGGGCGGGAATCGCGAGCCCGGATGGACGATACAGAACCGCGAGCGACCAGCGACGGACGGCACGACGAACGATGACACAGCACGACCCCAACCGAATGACCGAGCATGAACGCCGCGAGTGGGCGCGTCTGCTGCGGTGCGCCGCCGACGATGAGTTGACGACCGAAGAGTCGGAGGCCGTGTCGTCGCGCGAGGGCGATTCCGGCGCGGACGACGCCGCGCGGATCGCGTTCGAGCGTGCGCTGCGCGAGGCGGTCGGGCGTGTGATGGGCGGTTCGGCCAAGGCGCCGCAGTCGCTGCGCGACCGCGTGGAGCGCGCGATGCTCGAGGAGCGCACGCGCCACGAGGTCGAGGCGGGCGCGGACGGCGTCGCGGGGACGATCCGGCCCATGCGGACGCGTCTTCGTCAGTGGCCGCTGGCGGCGGCCGCGGCGGTGCTCATCGGCACGATGCTGGTGATGGCGGTGCAGCGTGGCGGCTTCGGCGGCGCTCCCGCGATCCCGGAACATCAGGTCCAGCTCACGTCGTTCCTGCAGGCCGAGCACGAGGGTTGCGCAGGCTGCCCCGTCACGCTGCGGGAGAAGCTTCAGACGCGCGAACTGCTCGACGCGACGGAGCTGGTGTGGCGGACGGTGGGCGAGGGCGTCGCGGCGCTGGATCTTTCGGCCTCGGGCTACGTCTTCAGCGGCGTCGGCAAGTGCCGCGTGCCGGGCCCCGGCGCTTCGGTGCACCTGATGTACCTGCCGGAAAAGGGGGCCGCGGGCGGGGCCCCGGTGAGTCTCTTTGTGCAGGTGCACACGGGGGACCGCGAGGTGCCCGAGGGGTTGAGTCGGCTGCTGGAGTGCCGCAAGAAGAGCGAACTGCCTGTCCTGATGTGGCGTCACGGCGACGTGCTGTACTACGTCGTGTCGCCCTCGGAGATCGCCCGCGACACGGTCGGGGCGTCGATGGGCGCACCGATCCGTGGCTGAGCAGCCCGAGAAGGGCTCCGGGAAGCCCGTAGGGGGTAGTTTGAGGGTCGGGGGGCCGAGAAAGTGTGTGGAATCCACGAGATCGCCCGCCACCGGGGGGCGTCGATAGGGATATAACCCCATGCAGTCCATGGCGTAGGGTGGTTGTGCGCGCGTCGGGCGGATCCCGGGTGCGTTGTAAGTCTCATGAACGGTTCGCGACGGGCCGGGGCCCGGCTCGTCGCGTCGAAGGTGCCGGGCCCGACTTTTCGAGGAGCGCAGTATGCAGACGACACCAACGCCGTGGATCATCGCGGTGGCCGCCGGGCTGACGTTCGCCGGCGCGTGGGAGGGCGCCCGGGCGCAGCAGATCCCACCCGAGGCGCAGGCCGCGATGGCCGCCGCGGCGGCCCAGCGTGGCGGCGCCAACGCCGACAAAGACCGCGATTTCCCGCCCTATGAGGACGTCATCAAGGATCACCGCAAGGTGATTTCGACGGCGGACGGCGCGGCGAGCATGTACACGCTCTTCGTCCGCGACAGCGACTCTCGGGTGCTGGCCGAGTTGCCCCCGAACTTCGAGAGCCAGCGGCTGTTCATCGCCACGACGATCGCGGGCGGATCGCCGACGGCGGGCATCCAGTGGGGCGACCTGCACGCGCGGTGGAAGCGGTACGACAAGCGGCTGGCGCTGATCGAGCCCAACCTCGGCGTGCGGTCGTCGGGCGACCTCGAGTCGAAGAAGTCGCGCGACAACCTGTTCACGGACCGCGTGATCCTCGATGTGCCGATCGTGACGCTGAGCCCGCGCGGCGCGCCGGTGATCGACATGACGGCGCTGCTGGTGCGTCAGTCGGACAAGTTCTTCGGCGCCATGGTGCGCGGCGCCAACATGAACCTGGCGAAGCTCACCAACTCGAAGGCGTTCCCGCAGAACGTTGAGATCGCGTTCGAGATGCCGCTGGCGAACGGCCGGCTGACGACGCTGCACTACTCCTGGAGCGTGCTGCCCGAGAACACGGGCTACAGGCCGCGCGTGGCGGACCCGCGTGTGGGGTACTTCACGACGACGTACCGCGACCTCGGGCAGCCCGGCGACGAGCAGCCGTGGACGCGCTACATCAACCGCTGGCACATCGAGAAGGCGGACCCGAAGCTCCGCATGAGCCCGCCCAAGCAGCCGATCGTGTTCTACATCGAGCACACGACCCCCGTGCGATACCGGCGATGGGTGCGTGACGGCATCCTCGAGTGGAACAAGGCGTTCGAGCAGATCGGCATCATCAACGCGATCGAGGTGTACCAGCAGGACGCCCGCACCGGCGCGCACATGGAGAAGGACCCGGAGGACGTCCGGTACAACTTCTACCGCTGGAACAGCAACAGCATCGGCTTCGCGATCGGGCCGAGCCGCGTCGATCCGCGGACGGGCCAGATTCTCGACGCCGACATCGTGATGAACGACGGCTTCATCCGCGCGTACGCGACGCAGTGGCGTCAGCTCATGCCCGAGATCGCGACGGACGGCTTCGCGCCCGAGACGCTGTCGTGGCTGGAGCAGCGCCCAGAGTGGGACCCGCGCGTGCTGCTGGCGGCGCCCGGCGATCGTGAGCGCATCATGTTCGACCGCACCCAGCGCATCGGGCAGGGCCCGACGCGGCACTACGACATCCGCACGCACCAGCCCCACGAGCGGATGCTGGTGGGCGCGAGCTCGTACGACGGGCTGCACAGCCGCGTGAGCCAGATGAACGGCGGCTGCTCACACGCCCACTTCAAGGCGATGGACGTCGCGATGCTGCGCCTCGGCGTGGACATGCTCGACGCCATGCAGATCATGGACAACGGCGACGACGACGTGCTCGACGGCGTGCCCGAGCGGTTCATCGGGCCGCTCATCCAGGACGTCACGACGCACGAGGTCGGGCACACGCTGGGCCTGCGCCACAACTTCAAGGCGTCGAGCATCCGCTCGCTCGAGGAGATCAACTCCCCGGAGATGGCGGGCAAGCCGTTCGTCGGCTCGGTGATGGACTACAACCCCGTGAACATCAACTTCGGCGACGGCCCCGTGCAGGGCGACTTCATCTCGCCGGGCATCGGCCCCTACGACTTCTGGGCCATCGAGTTTGGCTACACCGACGGCAAGCTCGACGAGGTGCTGGCCAAGGTGGCCGACCCCGACCACGTCTACCTGACCGACGAGGACGCCTGGGGCCCGGACCCGCTCGCCCGCCGCTTCGATCTGGGCAGCGACCCGCTGGACTTCGCCGAGTCACGCATGCGGCTGGTGCAGGACCTGCGCGGCAAGATCCTCGATCGGGCCGTCAAGGACGGCGACAGCTGGGAGAAGGCCCGCACCGCGTACCTCGTGCTGCTCGGTCAGCACGTGAACTCGGTGAGCATCGCGGCCAACTGGGTGGGCGGCTCGCACATCAACCGCGACCGCAAGGGCGATCCCGGCGGGCGCCGCCCCATCGAGGACGTGCCCGTCGAGCAGCAGCGCCGGGCGATGCAGTTCGTGATCGACAACGCCTTCAACGAGGCGGCGTTCGGCCTCACCCCCGAGCTGCTTTCGTCGATGACGGTCGACAAGTGGTGGGACGAGGGCGGCTTCGGCAGCATCTTCGAGGACCCGACGTGGCCCGTGCACGACCGGATCGCGGCGATCCAGTCGTCCGCGCTGACCATGCTCCTGAACCCCACGACCCTGCGTCGCGTGCACGACAACGAGTTCCGCGTGGAGGCGTCGGCGGATGCGCTCACGCTGCCCGAGGTGCTTTCGGGCGTGACCGACGCCATCTGGTCGGAGGTCGATGCGCGGTCGCGCGGGCAGTACACGCCGCGCCAGCCGATGATCTCGAGCCTGCGGCGGAACCTGCAGCGTGCGCACCTGCGTCGGATGATCGACCTGAGCATGCCCGGCGGCATGAGCGGCGCGGCGGCGCACCCGGTGGCCACGCTCAGCACGATGAAGCTGCGCGAGCTGCACGCGAAGATCTCTCGCCACGTCGGCGCGGACGGCGCGCCGGTCAACACGAGCATCGACCCGTACACGCAGGCCCACCTCGCCGAGGCGCGCCTGCGGATCGAGAAGGCGCTGGACGCGGACTTCATCTACAACACCGATGCGCTGCGCTTCTCGGGCATGCCCATGATGATGATGTTCGGGCAGGAAGAGCGCGACTGAACGCCGCCGACGGGCGCTCAGAGAAGTGAAGAATCCACGGGCCGCCCCCCTCTATCAGGGGGCGGCCCGTTTTCGTTGTTCAGGCGTGCGACGCGGTGCGCAGGCGCTCCAGCGCGGCCGTCGCGGCGCCGGTGTCCACGGCGTCGCTCGCGAGCGCGAATGCGCTGGGCAGGTCAGGGGCGGCGTCGGCGACGGTGAGGGCCACGGCTGCGTTGAGGAGGACGATGTCGCGGGCCGGGCCGCGGGCGCCTTCGAGGACGTCGCGGATGATCTGGGCGGCGTGGGGCACGTCGCGGGCGCGCAGGTCGTCGAGCGTGGCGGGGGCGAAGTTGAAGAGGGAGGGGTCGATGACGCCGGTGCGCACGGCGCCGGCGTGGGTCTCGGCGAGGCGCGTGGGGGCGAGGGTGGAGACCTCGTCCATGCCGTCGTCGCTGTGGACGACGACGGCGCGCTCGGCGCCGAGGCGCGAGAGGGCGTGCGCCAGCGGTTCGGTGTATCGCAGCGCGTAGACGCCCAGCAGTTGTCGCGGCGCGCGGGCGGGGTTGGTGAGCGGGCCGAGGAGGTTGAAGATGGTGGGGAAGCCGAGCGCCTGTCGCGCGGGCGCGGCGGAGCGGGTGGCGGGGTGGTGGTGGATGGCGAAGCAGAAGCAGAGGCCGGCCTCGTCGAGGCAGCGGGCCTGGGCCTCGGGCGGCGCGTCGACGTTGACGCCGAGGGCGCCGAGGACTTCGGCGCTGCCGCGCCCGGTGCGGGAGCGGTTGCCGTGCTTGGCGACGCGGACGCGTCGCGCGCCGTGCGCGGCGGCGACGACGAGTGCGGCGGCGGTGGAGACGTTGAAGGTCTTGGGCGCGCCGCCGGTGCCGCAGGTGTCGATGAGGGCGTCGGTTTCGGGGGGGGTGTAGGGGACGGGGGTGAGGTGGGCGCGCATGGCGCGGGCGGCGCCGACGAGCTCGTCGATGGTGGGGCCGCGCTGGGCGATGAGGGCGAGCAGCGCGCCGATCTGGGCGTCGTCGGCCTCGCCGCGGAAGATGCTCTCGAAGACGCGCTGGGCGTGGGCCTCGTCGAGGGGGCGTGCGTCGAGGAGTTGGGCGAGGGTGTCGCGCATGGGGTGGTCGGCGGGTGGGTGCGGGGTGTCGGGGCGGTAGGTGGGGCCGCCGCTGGATCGGGCGGATGTCCGGTTGGTGGTCGGTGAACGGGGGGGAACTTTTTTCCCAACGAGGGGTATGATCGTGCGGCGTGTGGGCCGGTGACGGCGTCATCGGCGAGGCCGGTGGGCGCCTTTCGCGGCCCCGGCCGGTTCTGATACTTCACTCACTTCAACAGTCAGAGGGTCCTTTTTATGTCTATGTCGATGATCGCACGTCGTGCCTCCGGGTGTTTGGGCGCTTTTGCGGCTCTTTTCTGCTCGTTGGCGGCGGCCACCACGGCTCGGGCCGACATCCCCGCGGCGCTCGACCGCGTCCCCGCGGGGGTGATGGCGGTGATCGCCGTGCCCAGCCTCGAGCGTATGGACCGCAACGTCTCCTCGCTCATCACGGCCACGGGGATGCCCCAGATCAGCACGCCGACGCAGATGATGCGGATGGCGGGCTTCGGCGAGGGCGTGGACATGACGCGCTCCGCGGCCATCATGCTCATGGCCGGGCACATGGACGCCGCCGTCCCGCCCGCGGTGCTGCTGTTGCCGGTCTCTGACTACGGCGCCATGCTCGGCGCGTTCGGCGCGCAGGCGGGCGCGGGCGTCACGTCGTTCAACGCCGCGGGCGAGCAGATGCACGCCAAGCGGATCGACGGCGGGTACGCGGCCGTCAGTCCCATGCGTGAGCTGCTCGACGGGTTCGACGGCGCCGAGGGGAACCTCGCGGCGCACGCGATCCGCATCGGCGCATCGGGCGCGGAGGTGGCCAGCACATCGGACATCGTGCTCATCGCCGACGCCGAGTCGCTCGCCGCCATCATGGCCGCGCAGCCGGGCATGATGGGGATGATGGGCCCGCTCGCAGGATTGGGTGGCGGCGCGGGCGACATCGAAGGCATGCTGCAGGGCGTGCTCAGCGAGGCCAGCGCGATCGTCATGGGCACGCGGGCCAGCGCACGCGGCATGCACGTCGACGTCGCCGCACAGTTCAAGCGCGACAGTTCCCGATTCGAGGCGTTTAGCGCCCGCGGTGACACCGGTCGCCTGCTGCGCAATCTCCCCGGCGATCCTTTCCTCGTGGCGTTCGCGATCGACACCAGCGACCCCCGCATCAAGACGATGCTCGCCGGCGGCGAGGGCGGCGGGCAGATGGCCGGCGCCGCGATGACCACGATGTTCGACAAGGCCGACGGGCAGGCCGGGGCGATCTACCCCAACCCCGCGGGCCTGCTCGGCGGGATCTTCGCCCGCGGCGTGTACTACTACCCCAGCAAGGACCCGGCCGCGCTGATGGTCGCCTACCGCCAGATCATCGAAGAGATGGACGGCACGGTCGCCGACCAGCTCCAGACCACGACCAGCTACCGCGAGGGCGCGGCCGAGGTCGAGGGCACGAAGCTTGACGCGTACTCGATGCGGATCGCGGCCGTCCCCGGCGTGGGCATGCCCTCGCCGATGGCCATGCTCTACGGCCCCGCGCAAGGCCCCAACGGGCACATGGCCCGCGCCGAGCACGGCATCTACGCGACCACCAGCCCCGACACGGCGCTGATGGGCCGGGCGCTGCGCTCGAGCCGCGGCGGCTCGCTGGGCGAGGCGGCGATGGTCAATCAGGTTTCCGAGATGCTCCCCAAGAACCGCATCGCCGAGGCGTACATCGGCGTCAAGCCGATCATCGATCAGGCCATGCCCTTCCTGGCCATGATGGGCCAGCAGGTCAACGTGCAGGTGCCGCAGGATCTGCCCCCCGTGGGCATGAGCGCCGTCTCCGAGGGCGGCGGCGTGCGCTTCACGGCCTTCGTGCCCGCGCCGGTGATCAAGACGTCGGTCGAGTTCGCGCAGAACCTCGGCGGCATGATGGGCGGCATGGGCCAGCCCCGGCAGAACCGCGGCGGCCCGGCCTTCTGAGGCGCGGCGCTGAGAGCGCGTTCGTTTCATTCCAACAACAGACGCGCCGGTCGGTCATCACCGATCGGCGCGTTTTTTTCTGCGCACGATATGGGTGCGCCGTGCGTCGGATTGGAGTTACGGCGTGAGCGGGTTTGCGAGCGGGGCGGCGTCGAGCGGTTCGTAGCCGCCGCCGCGCACGCCGCAGCGTGCCAGGAGGCTGGTGCGGGCGTAGAGCACGCGGAGGGCGCCGTCGTCGTCGCGCGCGAGTGTGCAGCGGAGCAGGCCGTCGGGCGCATCGATGTGCAGCAGGCCGTGTTCACGGTCTTCGAGCCAGTGCAGGGGGCTGGGCTCGTTGTCGAGGAGTCGGCGCGGCGTGGCGTCGTCGCCGCGGCGTTCGAGCAGGTCGGCGGTGAGCACGCCGCCGGCGTGCGGGCAGCGCTCGACGCGGATCTCGAGCGTGGATGTGTCGAGCCCCGGCCCGAGGCCCACTTGCCAGCGGATGAGGATCGCGCCGGGATGCGCGCTCGATGCGGCGTGGCTCGCGGGGTGCTTGTCGGTGTGTCGTGCGAGGACGCTCACGCGGGGCCCTCCCGTGGTGCGCCGGCGCCGACGAGGGCGTCGCCGAGCATGGTGGGGGCGTCGGCCTCGACGCAGCGCTGGATGAGCTCGTCGGCGATGGTGGCGAACTCGAGCATGGCGTCGAGGCGGGCGTTGTGGTCGGTGGTGGGCGTGTCGGCGTCGTCGCTGGTGAGGTCGCGGATCTCGTGCAGCGAGGCGAGCATGGGGGCGAGCTCGCGCTTGGCGCGCTCGCGGAGGATGGTGCGGAGCACGGTCCACACGTCCTGCTCGGCGCGGAAGTACTCCTTGCGGTCGCCGCGCTTGTGCACCTTGGTGACGAGCCCCCAATCGAGGAGGGCGCGGAGGGTCATGGAGGCGTTGCCGCGGCTGATGCGCAGGCGGTGCATGAGGTCGTCGCTGTTGTGGGGCTCCCCGGTGATGTAGAGCAGCGCGTGGGCCTCGGCCATGGTGCGGGTGACGCCCCACGCGCCGGCCATCTGGCCCCACGCCTGCACGAACCGCTCCTGCGCCTCGGAGAGCCTGTCGGGCGCCGCTGGTTCGGGGGTTGCCGGCGTCTTTGGGCGGGTGGCGGCCATGCCCAAGGGTATCCCACGCCCGGCTCTGGCGCCAGATCATTTCAGAATATTTTGAAACGAACCCTGCTCACGGCCTCGAAATGGGCGTTTGGCGTGGTTGTGGGGGGTAGGGTGCGGGGTGAGCGCAAATAAAAGGCGGCGAGCCACCCGAAGGTAGTCTCGCCGCCCTTCCGGGGGCTTAGTGATGCACACATCATGCCGCGTGCGCGTGGGTATGTCAACTGTTTCGGCAGGATCTTTTTAATCTCGTGGATAAAAACTCAAAAACAAGGGATTAATCCCTGAAGGCGACGGCTCCTCGTTTGAGGGGGGAGATTTCGTCCGGCCGGCGGCAGTTATGGCCCATCGCTTGGGGGCATGTCAGCGCAGCAGCAGGTCGAGCGCGCCTGCGAGTGAGAGGGCGATGCTGATGGCGCCGTTGACCAGCCCGAAGGCCACCGGGAGCCCCGCGAGGCCACGCCGGGCGACGTGGGTGTGCTCGAACACCAGCAACGCCGCAACGCCGAGGACGGCGATGGCGAAGATCGCCCCCAGGCGGGGGTCCAGCAGCAGCGTGGCGACGAGGGCGCCGAGGGCGAGGGCGTGCATGGCGCGGCTGAGGATCGCGGCCCGTCGCGTCCCGAGCCTCGCGGGGATGCTGTGCAGCCCCTCGGAGCGGTCGAAATCGATGTCCTGCAAGGCGTAAAGGACGTCGAAGCCGGCGACCCAGAGGGCGACCATCAGGGCGAGGGCGTAGATGGCCGGGGTGTGGGCGAGGGCGTCGGGCGCGACGGCGATCGCCGCGGCGAGGGGGCTGGCGGCCAGGGCCCCGCCCAGGAAGAGGTGGCAGAGGGCGGTGAAGCGCTTGGTGTAGGAGTAGAGGGCGATCCACGCGAGGGTGGGCAGGGCGAGGATGACGGGCCAGGGGTTGTCGAAGAGCAGGTAGAAGGCGGCGCAGGCGAGGGTGAACGCCGCGGCGCTGGCGAGGGCGATGACGAGCGCGGCCCGGGCGGGCAGCGCGCCGCTGGCGACGGCGCGGCGCGCGGTGCGCTCGTTGCGGGCGTCGAATCGACGATCGGCGACGCGGTTGACGAGCATCGCCCAAGTGCGGGCGAAGATCATGCAGACCACGACGAGGGCGAGTTGGGCGGCGAAGCGGGGCCACGCGCCCTCGGGGGGGTCGGCCCGGAGGGCGGGCGTGGCGAGGCAAGCGCCGAGGAGGGCGAAGGGGAGGGCGAAGACGGTGTGGGCGAGCTTGATGTCGCGGAGAGCGAGCGCGATGGGGTTGCGCGGGGCGTCGGCGTGCTGGGTCGGCGCGGCGGGCATGATCGGGCGATGGATAGCAGATATCGCCGCGGCGCGCGGGGGTGGGGTGGGCGGGGGTGGGATTGTGGTTGGGGGGCTGAGATCTCAGATCTGAGATTTCAGATGTGCAAGAGCGGCTTTGGTCGTGTGAACTGGGTCAGTGCTGTTTGTGCGCGCGGTCCGGCACTTCCCCCGTCCATCGCGTGTTGAGTGTGTGCTCGACTTTCAGCAGGTCCAGCGTTTTGCCGGCGACGAAGTCGATGATCTCGTCGATGCTCTGGGGCAGCAGGTAGTAGCCGGGGTTGGCGGGGGCGAGGGTGGCGCCGGCGAGGGCGAGGCGTTCCATGTTCTGGATGTCGATGAGCGTCAGCGGCGATTCGCGGTGGACGAGGATGAGAGGGCGGCGCTCTTTGAGCGTGACGGCGGCGGCGCGGGTGAGGAGGTTGTCGCCCAGGCCGCAGGCCACGGCGCCGAGGGTGTGGCTGGAGCAGGGGATGATGACCATGCCGTCGTGGAGGAAGGAGCCGGAGGCGATGACGGCGCCGACGTCGCGGAAGTTGTGCTTGATGAGGCCGTGGTCGCGCGGGTCGGCGGCTTCGGGGAGGTTGGCGAGGGCGTTGAGGTTGAATCCCTCGATGCCCAGTTCGTCGTGGAGGAGGCGCTGGCCGGAGGGGGAGGCGACGATGTGGACCTCGTGGCCGGGGCGGGCGAGTTGGGTGATGACGCGCTGCGCGTAGAGCGCGCCGGAGGCGCCGCTGATGCCGACGACGAAACGGCGTGGGTTGGTGCTGGGCATGACGGGCCTCGTGGGTGGGCGTTGGGGATGGTAGGGGGTGCTTCGCCGGGAGTGGGCGGGGGGATGCTCATGGGAGCGGCGTTGGGGGGCGAAATGATCGGATTGCCCGCGTGCCGCGCGGCTCGATCGCGCCGGCGCGATGGGCTCCGGGCGCGGGGCGGGTAGACTGGGGGTGTACGGGAACGTTTCAATGACCACGGAGTGATGCGCGATGCGATCGATGGTGATGCTGACGGCGTTGGCGGCGTGGGTTCTGGTTGCGATCGGGTGCGTGGGGTACGCGCCGGGCGTCTCGGCGCCGGAGGGCGCAGAGCGCGGCCGCGGGTGGGTGGCGAACCCGGCGCTGGACGACGTGGCCGTGGTGTCGCTGCGTCACGTGCTGGTCCGCCAGCCTGCGCGGGGCGCCTACGCCGTGAGTTTCCCGGAGTGGATGTCGGAGACACGTGCGCGCCGGATCGTGCTCGCGCTCGAGGACGAGAACGCCCACATCCTCACGCCGGAAACGGAGCACTGGCCCGTGTATCACGTCGCGTGGGTGCGAGTGATGGGCGACAGCGCCACGGCGCATGTGCACCGGCCGATGATGCAGGGGCTGACGCAGGCGTACGACGTGCGCAGCCGCGGCGGCCTGCGGCCGTGGCGGGTGACGTCGGTGCGTGCGTGGGGGATGGGGGCGCTCCCGGAGCCGGAACGCCACCTGCTGGGCGTCGAGCCCGAGCCGGACGCGGACGACGCGGGCGCTGAGGACAACGCCGGCGCGTGAGCGCGCCGGGCGTGCTCAGCCAACGTATTGCAGAGATGAGACCTGGCCCATGAGCAGGCCGAGGCGCACGCGGTCGCCGGGGGTCGGCGGTCTGGGGCAGGCGTGCGAGGGGACGCGGAGCAGCAGGCCGCGATCGCTGGCGGGATCGACGCGGAGGGTGAGGTCGTAGTAGAGATCGGAGTGGATGGAGACGGGGGCGACGCCCACGACATCGGCGGTGACGTCGCCGGCGATCAGCGGCAGGGGCGCATCGTGCGGGGGTTGTTGTGGGGGTTGTTGCATCGTGGGCGATGGTAGGTGGGGGCGTGAGCGGGGGGTGGTCGCTAGACTGTGCGGCCCATGGCCAAGCCCCTGCTACAGCACGAATATCGCCCGGGCCAGCGTGTCCGCGTCACGCAGCAGATCCCGCGGATCAAGGACACGCTCACCATCGCGGTCGAGGGCGTGGTGCGCCGGTTCGGGCAGCAGAAGACGGGCTCGTGGTTCGCGCACAGCAAGGACAACAAGGTGTGGTTGGACCGTCTGGAGATCCTCAAGAGCGACGGCGAGGTGGTGGTGTGCAACCTCGATCAGTACAGCCGCGTGGAGTTGCTGGAGGATGCGCCCGAGGGCGCGGGTGAGGGCGTGGGCACGCCGCGTGGCTGAGGGCTGAGGCGCGGGGGTGGTGCGGCTCGTGCGCACGGTCGGCGCACGGCGGCGGGGGTGTTCGGGGAATCGGAGAAAAAAATTTCTGCACGCGTCGGGAGCGGTGGTTGCGCGCTGCGCACGGGTCGGGGAGCGCGCAGCGCCGTGCGCGCGCCGGGGGGCCGGGGGAGGGTGGTGTGGAGGGGTCGCCGATGGGGTATCGACTTGGGGCGTTCGCGGATGTGGGGCTGAGCGAGGGGCTGCTCGAGGCGTTGCTGCGCGAGCACGAGGAGCGCACGCTGCCGACGCTGCGCCGGTTCTGGTCGTACTACCGCAACCCGGCGGTGGGCGGGTCGGGGCGGCGCGTGCGGCTGGCGCAGGAGCGCGGGCTGCCGGCGCGGCTGACGGGGGGCGTCGACGCGCTGCGCGATGATCGGTCGGCGCAGGGACGCGAGGTGGTGATCGAGAACGACATCGCGTGGCGCATCCACACGATGGTGGACTTCATGTTCGGGCGCCCGGTGGGGTTGTCGTCGGCGGCGGGCACGCCGGCGCGCCGGTCGGAGATCGAGGCGCTGCTGCGGGCGGCGCTGGAGGCCTCGGGCGGGGTGTCGCTGCTGCAGGACGTCGCGCTGCTGGGCGCGGTGTACGGGCACGTCGATCTGCTGGTGCGCACGGACGAGTTGTTCGTGGGCTCGCGGGGGCTGCGCGGCGTGCGCTCGGTGTCGCGGGCGCTGGAGCTGGCGCGGCTGGTGCGCGTGGAGGTGATCGAGCCGACGCGGGGCGTGCCGCTGCTGAGCCCGCGGGATTTCCGGCGCATTGACGCGATGATCGTGCGCTACCAGCGCGCGGGGCGGGGCGTGGAGCGCGAGGGGATCGCGTCGCGCGTGCCGTGGCTGAACTCGGCGATGGGCGGGCGGCCGCGTCGCAGCGCGCACGAGGTGCTGGAGATTCTCTCGGCGCGCCGGCGGCAGCTCTACGAGGACGGTCGGCTGCTCGAGGATGCGCCCAACCCGCTGGGCGTGCTGCCGGTGGTGCACATCCAGAACACCAGCCAGCCCTTCGCCTACGAGGGCGTGAGCGAGGTGGAGCCGCTGATCCCGCTGCAGGACGAGTTGAACACGCGGCTGTCGGACCGGGCGAATCGGGTGACGATGCAGTCGTTCCGCATGTACCTGGCCAAGGGCGTCGAGGGTTTCGCGGAGGCGCCGGTGGGGCCGGGGCAGGTGTGGTCGACGGAGAATCCCGAGGCGAGCGTGGAGGCGATCGGCGGCGACGCGGCGTCGCCCTCGGAGGATGCGCACATCGAGGAGTTGCGCGAGGCGATGGACAAGGCGTCGTCGATCACGCCCGTGGCCGCGGGCGTGCTGCGGGCGCGGCTGGGTTCGCTCTCGAGTGAGAACGCGCTGCGCATCACGCTGCTGGGGGCGCTGAGCAAGACGGCGCGCCGGCATGTGACGTACGGGCGCGGGCTCGAGGAGGTGTGCGCGTTGATCCTGCGGGCGCTGGACGCGGCGGGCGTGTACAGCACGCGCGAGGAGGAGCGGGGCGTGCGCGTGCGCTGGCCGGACCCGGTGCCGCGTGATGAGTCGGCGCGGCTGGAGGCGGCGCGGCTCAAGATCGAGTTGGGCGTGGCGCCGGAGACGGCGCTGGGCGAACTGGGCTACGCGCCCCGGCCGGACGGGGGCGATGCGCCCGGGATGGATTGACGGTGTGTGCGTGGCGGTGGTGAGAGCGTGAGGGCGCGTGAGCGCTCGCAACGGAGGAGGCGACGATGGGAGATGGCGTGGAAGGACCGGGTGTGCTGGATCCGACGCCGCCGGAGGGCGGCGGGGGTGTCGGTGAGCCGCAGGGCGATGAGGCGGGGGGATCGCAGGGGGGGAAGCACAGCGCACCGGGCACGGATTGGCGCGCCCGGGCGCAGCGCGCCGAGGCCGCGGCGGCGGAGTTGGCGGAGCGGCTGGCGGGGGTGCGCGAGGAGTTGGGCGCGGCGTCGGCGTCGTTGGCGTCGTGCGAGCGCGGGCGCGCGGTGGATGCGGCGCTGCTGGGCGCGGGGGCGATCGATCTGGAGACGGCGCGGGTGCTGGTGGAGCGGGCGCTGGACGCGGGCGGCGGTGATGGGGCGGCGGCGGACGTGGGCGACGCGGTGGCGTCGTTGCGCGCGGGCAAGCCGTTTCTGTTCGCGTCGGCGCCGGGCGCGAGCGTGGCGGGGGCGATGGGGGCGCACGTGCGGGGCGACGAGGCGTCGGCGGGTCTGGAGGACGCCGCGGCGGCGGCGCTGCGCACGGGAGATCGGGCGGCGCTGCTGCGGTATCTGCGGGCGAAGCGGGGGGTGTGAGGGGCGCGGGCGCGAGGCGACGGGCGCGGGATGCGGCGCGTCGGTTGCAGATTGAGATTTGAGATGAGGGATATGAGATCTGAGATCTGAGACTTTGGACTTTGGTGATGTTCGATTGTTCGGCACGGCGTTGTTTGAGAAGTGAAGTGTTTGAGAAGCGAAAGAGGGGGATGAGGTATGGCGTTTACGGGGAAGGCGACGTACAGCGCGGGGGTGGATCTGCCGGAGTTGGCGGAGGATGTGAGCGACATCATCGGGATCGTGTCGCCGTACGAGACGCCGCTGCTGGACCATCTGGGCGACGCGAGCCGGGCGGCGCGCAGCACGGTGCACGAGTGGCTGGAGGATGCGCTGCTGCCCAACACGGATCGGATCGACCAGGACACGTTCACGCCCAACCCGCTCGACGCGACGGTGATCACGGTCGAGCACGGCGAGCGGTTCCGCGTGGGCGACCAGGTGCGCCCGGGCGAGAGCGGCGAGGTGATGCTGGTGACGGGGGTGAGCGGGGATGAGATCACGGTGCAGCGCGGGTACGGCGGCACGACGCGCGTGGCGCTGGTGGACGGTGCGGCGCTGCTGATCCTGGGCAACGCGGCGCTGGAGGGCGATGCGCGCCCGGCGGCGCGGTTCACGACGCGCGTGCGCAGGCGGAACTTCACGCAGATCTTCACGTCGTCGGTGGAGGTGTCGGGCTCGCAGCTGGCGGCGAAGGCGATCGGCGTGCGCGACGAGCTGGACTACCAGAAGCAGGAGCGCCTGCGCGAGCTGCTGCGCGATCTGGAGAACTGCGTGATCAACGGCGTGGCGCCGGAGACGGATGCGCAGGGAACGGCGTCGACGCGGCGCACGATGCGCGGCGTGCTGGCGTCGATCGAGAGCAACGTCTTCTCGCCTGGCCAGGGCGGGATCCCCGACGGGGACGGGTCGGGCGGCGACGTGCTCAACGAGGCGGTGCTCAACGCGGCGCTGCGGCGGATCTGGGAGGAGGCGTCGTCGCGGATCGACACGATCGTGGTGGGTGGTTTTCAGAAGCGGCGCATCAACTCGTTCATCTCGGGGAACGTAGGGTACGCGCCGGGCGATGCACGCTACCGCGAGATGGTGAGCGTGTACGAGAGCGACTTCGGCGTGGCGCGGGTGGTGCTGAGCCGGTGGGTCCCGGCGGGGACGGCGCTGCTGCTCGATTCGTCGCGCGTGGAGGCGCTGCCGCTGAGCGGGCGCAGCTTCCACTTCAAGCCGCAGGCCTCGGGGGGCGACAGCGAGGCGGGGCAGCTCATCGGTGAGTACACGCTGGAGTTCCGCAACGAGAACGCACACGGCGTGATCACGGGATTGGCGACGGGCTGAGCCTTCCGGGGCGTGCGGGGGCCCGCCGACGGGGGGAGACCTCCGTCGGTGGGATTGATTGGGGGGGACTTGGCATT
>RECZ01000113.1 GCA_007693765.1 Phycisphaerales bacterium
GGC
Source organism: Phycisphaerales bacterium (assembly GCA_007693765.1). Classification (GTDB taxonomy): domain Bacteria; phylum Planctomycetota; class Phycisphaerae; order Phycisphaerales; family UBA1924; genus RECZ01. The sequence continues at coordinate 4 of RECZ01000113.1, forward strand.
GGCGGAGGCGGAGGCGGTGGTGGCGGTGGTGGCGGAGGAGGCGGAGGAGGCGGAGGAGGCGTGTCGTCTTCCATAAAGCCCGGGTTCTGGGTTCGGAAGTCACGTGTGCCGCCGCTCCCGCCGGCGGAGCGCTGCACGACCTTCGTCTCGTCGTCCTCGCGGGCGTTGTCGTCGCCGGTGTCGACGAAGCCGTCGTCCTGCTTGATGTCTGTGGGGTCCTGATTTTCGGTGTCGGTCTCGCTGTCGTCGTCGATCTCGATCTCGGTGCCGTCGTCGTACCGGGCCTTGAAGTTGCCCGTGTTGCCCTGTCCGCCCCACAGGCGGGTGTTGTGCCCGCCGGTGGACTCCATGGCGCCGAAGGTGCCGCCGACGGCCAGCGTGGCGTCCGGGGCGCGGATGGTGACGTCATTGGCGAACTCGGTCGACGTGATGTTGAACAGGACGCGCCCGTACTCCATCTCGACCTGCGTCTTGTCGATCCCCGCCTCGTTGATGGCCTCGTCCAGCAGCACCATGCCGAAGCGGTCGATCGTGAGGATCTGCGAGGCGCCGATCCGCACCTGCACGGCGCTGAAGCGCCCGGTGCGGATCACCGTCCCCTTGGCCAGCGCCTGCCCCGGCGCCGCGTTCGTCCACGGCCCCTGACGCGAGGTCGAGATCTGCACGTTGCCCTGCACGGCGATCACCACCGCGTAGTTCGGGCGCGCATCGGGCTCGCCCGCGTGCTCGGTGAGGTCGGCGGCCCGCCCGTTCTGGTTGGCGGGCTCCACCGCGCTCGGCGGCTGACCGTCGACGGCCTGCGCGCCCTGCGCCAGCAACGCCGAGGTCATGCCCAGCGTGAACGAAGTGACGAAGATCGGGATGCGAGGATCCATGTGCGGTGCTCTCCCAACGCGTTGCGCGTCTGGTGCTCTTGCGCCCGGCTGTGTCCGGGCTATTTCTCGACGAGTGAGATGGAGCCGTCAAAGTCCGGCGGCGTTGCGCCCGCGTCACGGAGGGCGGCGATCGAACGGCGGTACAGGCCCGCGAGGGCGGTGTCGCCGAAATCCTTCTCCAGCATACCGAAATTCCGCTCGCAAAGATCAAAATCCCCCCCGATGAAGGCGTCTACGCCCGCCTCGGTGAGCCGGATCCACTCCTCGGTGCGGTCCCCGTGCGGCCGGCGGTCCCCGAGCAGTTCGAGGATCTCCACCCACTCGTGCTTCCCGACCATTTTCAGCCGGCCCAGCCGCCGCGTCCGGACGTTTTCGCTCAGCAATTCCCGGACCCGGCCTGTGATCACGGCGCTGGTCCCCAGTTGCTTGTTGGCCGACTCCAGCCGGGCCGCGAGGTTCACGCTGTCGCCGATGACCGTGTACGCGCTCTTGAGGGGTGGGTTGCCGAAGTCGCCCACGTTGACGTCGCCGGTGGCGATCCCGATGCGGACGACCAGCTCGCCCGCGTCGCCGAAGACGCCCTCGCGGTTCATGCGGTCCAGGGCGTTGAGCATGTCCAGCGCCGCCTCCGCCGCGTGCGTGGCGTGGAACTCGTCCTCGATCGGCGCCCCCCAGAACGCCATGATGCCGTCGCCGAGATACTTGTCGAGCGTCGCCCGCCGGTTCTGCAGGATCTGCGTCATCTCGCGCAGGTACGCGCCCAGCACGGCGCTCGTCTTCTCCGTGCCCAGACGCTCCGAGAGCGTCGTGAAGCCCGCGAGGTCGGTGAACATGATCGTCAGCTCGCGCTTCTGCGGCGCCATCGTGTCGAGGTTGGGGTTGTTGACGAGGATGTCCACGAGGTCGGGCGAGACGTAGCTGCGGAACCGACCCTCCGTGCGCCGACGCGAACGCTCCTCGACCAGCAGCCGGTGCAGCGTCACGCTCAGCCAGCCGAGGCTCGCCGCCAGGAAGGGCCCAGCGCTGGCGACCATGACGCCCAGCCTGTCCCAGAACAGAACGTGGTTGAGCGCGAGGTACGACGCCATGACCGCCACCAGCGCCACCGGCCCCAGAAAGACGGGGAAGCGAACCCCGATCCACACGCCAAGCGTCCCCAGCAGCAGGAGCGCCGGCAGATCGAGCCACAGCGAGCCCGTGCGGATGAGGTGCGGCGTCAGAATCGACGACAGCACCGCGCCGTGCACGTGCACGCCGGGGGTGTTGGGGTCGACCGACGTGGACACGAAGTCCGCCGCGGCGCCCGTCGCCGTCCACCCCACGAAGCACACCGCCCCGTTGAGCCGGGAGCGGAGCTGCGCCCGCCACGCGACGACGTTCTCCACACCGCGCTCGATCACGGCCATCTGCGCCGGCACGCCCTCGACGATGGCCGCGCAAAGGTCGCGGAACGCGACGTCCTCTGGCGAGAGTTCCTCGACGCCCTCGAACGATTCGAGCAGCCACCGCGCGTGCTCGACGCACGCCGTCCACGCCTCGCGCTGCTCGCGGAACGCCTCGCGCCATTCGGCCGTCTCGGGCTCCAGCGCGCGCAGCGCTTCGTCGCCCATGTTGAGCGCGCCCATGTCCACCGGCATGCCGCCCAGGGCCCTGTCGGCGAATCCGAGCCCCTCGTGCAGCTCCCGCAGGTTGACGCGGATGCGCCCGATCAGCCGGCTTGTCTCCAAGATGCGCGCCAGCGAGACCTCCCCGGGCTCGTGCGTCAAACTCCCATTGACAACGCGATCGCGCGCGAACTGCCAGCGCCACCCGCGCAGCGTCGGCTCCGGCGATCCCCACCCCGAGCGCGGCCACGCGACGTACAGCATCCCGTCGCGCACCCCGAGGTCGGCGATGTCCTTGAGCGTCGCCCGGTGCGTGCGCAGGCGCAGCGGCGACGCGCCGCCGCGCGGGATCAGCACCCCGCGCGCATCGATCACGATGTCGTCGAGCTCCACGCCCAGATGCACGGCCGCCGCGGCGAGGCCCAGCGTCGGGAAGAGCCGCCCCTCCACGTCCGTCCACAGCGGGATGCGCCGCACCACGCCGTCGGAGTCGCCGCCCGCGAACGACACGCTCGCCAGCATGGCCCCGACATCGGCGAACGCGGCGATCGGCGGCTGCGGCGCCGTCGAAATCGGCCACGCCTTGAGCACCTCCGGCGGTGCGAGCGTCGAGGAGCGATCCATCGAGCGCAGCAGCGTCCGCGCCCGCTCCGCCTTCACGCGCAGGTCGTCCGTCGCCGGCCCCAGCGGCGGCGCCTCGGGCAGCAACGCCGCCCGCAGCGCATCGGTCGAGACGCCCCGATCGGCGCGGACCTTCCGCAGCACCTCGGGGAAGGGCGCCAGCCGCGCCGTCGACTCGCCGTACACCCTCGACTCGTCCCGGCGCGAGTACATGAAGCTCGTCGCCAGCACGACGCGCCCGTGCGCCTCGATCGCCGCGGCCAATTCGGCGTCGTTGTTCACGACCTCGCCCGTTTCGACGTCGATGATCTCCGGGCGCTGCGGGTTGTCGAGCAGGAGATCGAGCGCGATCACGCTGGCGCCGGCGCGGTCGATCTCGCGGATGGCCTCAGCCAGGTACCGGCGCGGCCAAGGCCAACGCCCGAACGTCTCGATGCCGCGGTCGTCGATCGTCGCGATCACCACGCGGTCGGTCGGCGGTGGGGCGTAAAAACGCCAGAGCCGCGCGTGCAGGTCGTCGAACCCGCGTTGCGCCGGGGCGAGCAGGCCGCGGGCGTGCAACGCGCCCACGATCAGCGCGATGCCGATGCCGAGCATCCACTGCACGCGCTGCATGAGCGCTGCGCGGCTGCGCGCCGCACCGGCGCCGGACGCCCGCTGGCCGGCGCGTGGGCTCACCGGGCCTCGTCTGGGATCCGCTCGGGCGCATCGCCGGGATCGTGCGCTTCATCGGCGCCCGTGTCGGCGTCGCGGAAGGGCGTGCGGACGTCCTCGCGCACGGGCACGCGGCGGACGGCGTCCGGACGCGCCCGTAGCTCGCCCAAGTCGCGCAGGAGCATGTAGTCCTGCGCCTTGCTGAATGCGCCGACGTAGTCGACCCCGCTGATGACCTGCTGCTCCGTGCCGTGGCCGAGCAGGCCGAGGTACACCAGTTCGCGCGTGGCGTAGCGCGGGTGCTTGTTGGTGATGGAGTACATCACCCCGCCCTCGATATCGAGCATGTGGGCGAGCGCCTTGGCCAGCACGCCGCGTTGCATGGCGAGGTCCGGCGGCTCGTCGAAGCCGCTCGGGAGCCAGCCCATCTCCTTGAGGCGCTCCACGCGGGCCTCGTAGGAGCCGGTCGTGTCTTCGCCCTTGGCGAAGAGCAGCACGCCGTGCAGGCCCTCGTCGTTGGTGACGGCGGAGCGCCCGGGCAGGTTGTGCCAGAAGTCGAGCTCGGCGGTCATGTCGCCGGGCTCGTACGTGGTTTCGAGTCGGTTCTCGACGACGGTCCGCGCGCACGCGCCGAGGGCGAGGGCCGCCCCGGCGAGCAGGGCGAATCGGGCGAGGCCGCGGAGGCGATGGTGCGTGGGCATGCGCGTGATCTCTTTAGAAGGAGAGCGTGACGCCGGCGAAGATGAACTGGCGCACGTGCGAGCCGCTGGTGATGGCGTCGCCGGGGAAGAACAGGCCCGCACGGCCGGTGACGGCCAGATCGCTGGTGATGCGGTAGTTCACGGAGAAATCGGTCTCGACGCCCAGGTAGCCGTCGTTCGAGGTTGCCTCGTCGATGGGGGCGTTGCTGTTGAGCTTGTTGAACACGATCACGTCCGCCCCGACCTGGAGCTGCTCGAACATGCGGGATTCGGGGAAGGGCGTGGTGAGCGCGCCGAGGCGGACGGTGAGGATGTTGCTCAACGAGGGCGCGAAGGCCAGACCCGTGTTGGCGAACCCGAGGCTGTTGAAGCCGCGGTCGTTGGTCCCGGGACGGTTGCCGCCGACGGTGTCCGATGAGGTGAGGCGGTCGCTGTCGCCGCTGGCGAGGAGCGTCTCGAACTCGAGTTGGGTGTTGTTCCGGTCGCCGAAGTAGTAGGTGAGCATCACGCGGGCGGCGTAGGCGCGGATGTCCTCGCTGCGTTGCGGCCCCTGCAACGGGTCAGACTGGCTCTCGCCGATCTGGTACACGAACTCGGCGAGGTACGCGAGGTTGTTGGTGAACGACCCTTGGGCGCCGATGCCGAAATACGTGGCCTCGTAGTCGAAATCGACGTTGATGGGCAGGTTCGCCCGGGGCGTGTCGCCCGAGTTGAAGTCGGGCATGTGCAGGACGTACGCGTAGAGCTGGGTGGCGTCCTGGAACCGGTACCGGAACGTGGCCCCGAAGAAGCCGCGCCACGTCTCGGAGTTGAAGTCGCGCCGGCTGGCGTCGAAGTCGGTGATGGCCCGGTCGCCCGTGGTGACGCCGGCGATGCCCTCGATGCTGAACCGCCCGAGCTGCACCGTCGGCCGCGCGGCGTAGAGCGTCTCGGAGAGGGCGAGGCCCGCGTTCCAGTCGACGAACTGCCGACCCACGCGGATGTTGAAGTTGTTCTCCGGCGCCACGCCCTCGTACGCCGCCTGCGCCCGGGCGTGGTCGTACTCGTACCAGTAGCGATCGAGGAAGGGCTTCGTCCAGCGGTCGCCGCGCCCGTCGAAGCTGTCGCCGCGGCTGAAGTCGCGGTACTGGAACCGCGAGCGGGCGAAGATGGTGTGGGCGCCGTCGATCACCGCGCGCCCGTACAGGGTGACCTCGGGCTGCAGCAGCCGCCGGTAGTTGCCGGTGTTGTCGCGGATGTTGACCGCGGAGAAGCTCGCGAAGCCGCCCACATCCAGCAGCGAGCGCTCCGTCAGCCCGAGAGAGGTGTCGACTCGCAGTCGATAGGTCGGGTCGGCGATGCGCATGGCGCGCTCGATGCGCCGCTCCTCGTCCTGCGCGGCCGCCGGGGCGCTGAAGACGCCCGCGAGCAAACAGCCGCCGACGAGGATGCCCGCCGCCAATCGCGCGCTTCGTCCGGTGGGTATGGACATCATCGGTGGTCATCTCCGGCGCCGCCCGCAGGCGCACTGGTCACGAGACGCAATACACCCCCAGACGACGGGGGGTATATGAAGGGCACACGCTGCGCGTGTCAAGCCCGAGACCTCCGGACGACGCCCCCGCAAGGGGCGCCGCGGTAGGATGCCACCCCACGCGACGCCAGAGTCGCCGAACCGAGCCGCGACGTTGACCGACCGACTCAAAGACCTGCACCCGCGACCCCTCAAGCGTCTGCACGTGACGCTCGCCGTCCTCGTGCGGACCCGCCTCTGGGCCCAGATCCTTCTCGGCATGGCGCTGGGGATTCTGGCCGGGACGATCCTCTCCCCCCGCGCCGGCTTCATCGCCGATCAGGCGACCGCCGACGCCATCGGCTCGTGGCTGGCCTTGCCGGGCCTGCTCTTCCTCAAGCTGATCTCCATGATCGTGCTGCCGCTGGTCTTCTGCTCGATCATCCTCGGGCTGGCCTCCAGCGAGAGCACCAGCGAACTCAAGAAAGTCGGCCTGCGCGTCGCGCCCTTCTTTGTGGTGACCACGGCCCTGGCCTGCGTCATCGGGCTGGCTGTCGGCGCGGCCGTCAACCCCGGCGGCTTCATCCCCGAGGAGGTCCGCCTCCAGGCGCGCGCCGTCGCGCTCGAAGAGGCTCGGGCGCCCACCGAGGCGCCCGAGCAGATCGATCGCCCCACGCTCGCAGACACCCCGCAACGCATCGTCGACCTGCTCCCGTCCTCGCCCCTCGAGGCGGCCGTGAACAAGGCGATGCTGCAGTGGGTGCTCTTCTCGCTGGTCGTCGGCATCGCCGTCGTGCAGATGGCGCCCAAGGCTTCCCGCCCGCTCATCGAGGTGCTCGGCTCGGTGCAGGAGGTCTGCATGACGGTGATCAAGTGGGCGATGTTCATCGCGCCCGCGGCGGTCTTCGGGCTGCTGGCGCAGATCACCATCCGCATCGGCATCGAGGCGCTGCTGGGGATGTCCGCCTACGTGGGCGCCGTGGTGCTGGCGCTGCTGCTGCTGATGGTCATGTACGCGATGATCGCGTGGATCTTCGCGCGGATCCGCCCCCTGCGATTCCTCGGGGCCTCGCGCGAGGTGCTGCTGCTGGCCTTCGCCACGAGCAGCAGCGCCGCGGTGATGCCGCTCTCGATCAAGGTCGCGGAGGAGAAACTCGGCGTCCGCGCCGCCATCGCCCGCTTCGTGGTGCCGCTGGGCGCGACGGTCAACATGGCCGGCACCGCGGCCTACCAGTGCGTGGCGACGATGTTCCTCGTGCAGGTGTTCGACATCGAACTGTCCACCGGGCAACTGGCGATGGTCGTGCTGACGGCGGTGGGGGCCTCGGTCGGCGCCCCGGCCAGCCCGGGCGTGGGGATCGTCGTGCTTTCGATGATCCTCACCAGCGTCAACGTGCCGCCGGCGGGCATCGCGCTGATCATCGGCGTCGACCGCATCCTCGACATGTGCCGCACCGTCGTGAACGTCACGGGCGACCTCGTCGCCTGCGTCGTGATGGACAGGACGATCGGCCCCGAGCCCTGACGCCCAGCGCACGCCAAAAAAAACACAACGGCGCCCGACGAGAACGCGTCGGGCGCCGTGTGAATTCGACAGAGGATCGATCGCGCTCAGGCGCGGCGGCGTCGGGCGCCGAGGAGCGCCATCACCCCGAGAAGGGCGGCGGACCCGGGCGTGGGCACGATGGTGAACGTGGCCCAGTACACGCCGTAGTTCCCGCCGCGTTCGGCGTCGAAGGCGTACGTGCCGATCCCGTCGGTGATGGAGAACGAGACGTCCTGGTTGCCCGCGGTGGGCTGACCATTGATGAGCATGCCGCCGAAGTCCATCACCGGCTGGTTGCGCGTGATGGTGTCGTCGGGCGTGGCCTGATCGTTGGCCGTGTTGCGCAGCCCGATGGCGAGGTAGTACGTGCCGGGATCGTACTCGCGCGTCAGCAGCGATTGGAAGGTGGAGGAGTCGGGCCGGATGTTGGAGTAGCCCGGGATGGGGTTGAGGTTGGCGTCGTAGACGTGGATGTGCGTCGTCGAGGTGTGGCCCTGGTCGATCGTCGAGATCGAGATCTGGCCGGGGAGGAACGATCCGAGGACATCCGGGGTCACGACCTCCGTATCCATGGTGATCGTGTAATCCGCGGTCGTCGCCGCGGTGCCGAACACCTGGTAGTAGAACCTCTCGCCCTTGCCGAAGCCGTACCACTGGTTGTAGAGGCTCGGCTTCGTTGCGGGGAGGCTCGTCGCCTGCACCAGCACGTCGGTGTCGGGCACGATGTCGCCCGAGGCGGTCTGCTGCAGGCCCTTGATCCAGCCCCGCTGGTTGAGCGTGTCCGACTCGAACACCAGGCGGTGGCGGTAGATCGCCAGCGGCGCCGCGCCGACCTCGGCGAGGAAGTACGTGCCGTTGGCCTGCGCCGTGCTGTTGCCGGTGATGGTGCTGCCGGCGCTGATCTGGATGCTCTGCGCGTTGCTCTTGCTGTTGAACGCGGGGTCGGCGACCCACTGCGCGGACGCTGCGCCCGCGAGGCACGCGGCGCCGGCGGCGACGATGAGGTGTGAAATCTTCATTGGACGTGTTCCTTGTTTATGCATGCCCGCGGTCGGGCGGTGTGGGGGCGGTGTGGGGGCTTGGCTTCGAGGTGATGGTGGGGGGCTGGGCCGATCGTTGCCCGAAAAATCAGCGACGACGGGCCGCGCCGAACGCCAGCAGCGCCAGTGGCGCCAGCGCCGAGGGCGCGGGGATGATGCCGAACGTCACGGCGCCGACGCCCTGCACCAGGCCGTCGTACTCGCCGAAGTCGAACGAACGCCGGCCGGTGATCAGGAAGTAGTACTGCTCGCCCTCTTCGAGATCGAACGCGATCGTGCGATCGCCGAAGTTGGTCGTGCCCGGCGCTGTGCCCACCCAGAAATCGAGGCGGTTGGCGTCGGGGTCGGTGGGGTCGAACGCGCCCTGATAGACCGCGATGACCGCGTCCCAGTTGCTGGAGGGGCTGACGGTGAACTGGTGGATGCCGGCGGTCTCGACGAAGAACGGCAGCGCCTCGTACCGCACGTTCTGCACGTTGCTGGGCGTGTCGAACGACCCCTCACGCGTGTCGCGGAAGCGCGTCCACGTCGGCGCGCCGGTGAGGTCGCCCCCGAAGGCGGTGCTGACGATCGTGGTCGTGTCGAGCGTGATCGAGACGTCGCTCCACGTCGTGCCGGTGAAGGCGTTGACCTGCAGGTAGTTGAAGTACAGGTCCTGCGACCCGGAGACGGGCTGGTTCAGCACGCCCACCCAGCGCAGCGTGCCCGGCTCGAACTGCGGCACCAACGCGATCTGCGCGTTGACCGCGGGGCCGGGGTCGGCGTGGAAGGTCACGCCGGGCGCGGCGGGCGCATCCGTCAGGGCCCAGATGGCGTTCCACTGCCTGGCGTTCGCGAACGCGTCCGGCGCCCAGTCGAACTCGACACTGAACGTGGTGTACGTCGACCCGGCCTGCAGCGTCGCCCCGGGCAGCAGCAGGTTCTGGAGCGTGTTCGCGCCCGAGTCGTTGGGCGTCGTCACGGTGAACGGCGCGTACGTCGCGGGCGAGGCCGCCGCGCCGACGCAGAGCGCGAACGCGACCGAGGAAGTACAAAGCAGAAGACGGTTGTGCATGATGACGTGTTCCTCTCTAGAGCCGGGCGTCCGTGCTCCCTGTGTAGGGCGCCAACCGTTGTTGACGTGGGCACGCGACGCGCGTCCTCTTTCATTGGTACCCGGGAATCCTCTGATATCCACGAAAATTTTCCGTACTTCGCGGTATCTTCACAATCCGCCCGCTACGCTCACCGCTCATGACCCAGCGCCCGAAGTGGTTCCCCGGGTACACCGTCGCCGTCGCCTCCACCGCGGCGTTTATCGCCACCGCGCCGGGGCAGACCTTCATCATCTCCCAGCTCAACACGCCCCTGCGCGAGGCGTTCGGCATCAACGAGCTCACGCTCAACACCGCCTACACCGTCGCCACGGTGCTCGCCGCGTTCCCGCTCGTCTACATCGGCGCCATGACCGACCGCCTCGGCCCGCGTCGCATGCTCGCCATCGTCGCGGGCCTGTTCGCCCTCTCGTGCCTCTTCATGAGCGCCGCGATGGGGCCGATCAGCGTCTTCGTCGGCTTCTTCCTGCTGCGCTTCCTCGGGCAGGGCGCGCTGGCGCTCGTCAGCCAGCACGCGGTCGCCATGTGGTTCCACCGGCGTCTCGGCTCGGTGCACGGCGTGAAGCAGGTGATCGTCTTCGGGGTGTGGATTCTGTTCCCGCAGGGGGCGCTGCTGCTCATCGAGGGCGTCGGCTGGCGCTGGACGTACGCGCTCTTCGCGCTGCTCGTCAGCGCGACGGTCATCCCCCTCTCGCTCTGGCTCGTGCGCGACCGCCCCGAGGACATGGGCCTCCGCATGGACAACGACGCCCCCGCCCCGCCCCGCGAGCACGCGCCCACCACCTCGCCCGACCCCGGCGCCGACGCCATGGAGCACGACGACACGCCGCCCACACTGTTCGAGCCCGCCTTCACCCTCAAGCAGTCCCTGCGCACCCGCGCGTACTGGGTCCTCGCCGCCGCGTTCTTCCTGCCCCCGCTCATCGGCACCGCGTTCCTGTTCGACATCCAGCCCATCCTCGCCCTGCGCGGCCTCGACAAGGCCGCCGCGGCGATCACGGTCAGCGCGTGGACGGCCACCATGTGCCTCATGGCCGTCCCCGCGGGGATGCTCGTCGATCGCGTCAAGGCATCGACGCTCGTCGCCCTGGGGATGGGCTCGATCGCTGCCAGCGCAGTGGCGCTCATGCTCGCCCACAACCTGCCGCTGGCGATGCTCGCGCTGGGCCTCTTCGCGGTGGGGCAGTCGCTCGTCTCCAACTGCGCCGTCACGACAACCGCCCGCTACTTCGGTCGCGCCCACCACGGCGCCATCCGCTCATCGCTGACGCGCATCGGCGTCATCGGCACCGGCCTCGGCCCGATCTTCACCGGCCTGAGCGTGCATTTCACGCAGGGCTACGCCGCGTCGATGATCCTGTTCGTGACGATGTGCGCGCCGGTGGTCGCCGCGTCGTTCTTTCTTCGGGCGCCGGACCGACCAACGGAATGAGGGTGTGGGCATGCGCGATGCACGGGCGCCCATCACTCGCTCGATCGCGCTCAGAACTCCGTGCCGTCGTGTCGGCACACGAAGCGGATGCGCAGCATGTCCGCCGAGAAGACCGAGACGAACGCCGCCATGAGCACGCGGAGCATGTTGACCGCCCCCTGCGCCGGGCGCGTGTCGCGCTCGCCGCAGGCGGGGCACGCGGGGTATCGAACCCGGAACGATCGCATCGGCGCCTCGTTTCCCCCTTCTACGGATCTTCGCTGAACACGGCTCGACTCGGGTCCGCCAGGCAACCATACCCTCCGACGTGAACCACGGTTCCCGACAGGCCTGCCCCCCTATCTCGCCCGCCAACGCTCCCGCAGCGCGTAGTATAAGTGTTTATGCAGAAGCGGCTTGCGATCATTTGTGGCCCATGGCCGCGGCGCTCCGGGTGACCGCATCGGCCACGACGCGGCACGAACACGGAGCGTACGGCGGTGCGCTCCTGCAAAATATAATTCTCATGGTGTTTATTCCCCGGCTCTGGTACCTTCATCTTATCCGTCGGTAGATTGTGTGAGCCGGCGGTCGTAAGAACACGTCACACGTAGTCGAAAGAAAGAGGAAGAAACATGTCACGCATCCTTGCTGCAGCCGCGGCTGTCGCGTTGTTCGCCCACGGGGCGGCGAACGCACAGTTCATCATGATGCCGGACTCCACGAACAACCGCATCGTGTTGTTCAACCCGTCGGATGGCTCGCTCGTCAACTCCAACTACTTCGCGCTTCAGGGCGGCACCACGGTGCACGCGATGCAGGTCGGCAACGAGATCTGGGTCTCCGAGCAGATCGGCGACCGCGTTTCTCGCTGGAGCCTCACCGGCTCTTCGCTGGGTCAGATCGGCGGCCAGTTCCCCGGTGGCGGCCTCGACAACATCCGCGGCATGGCCCTCGTCAACAACACGGTCTACGTGACCAACTCCGGCACGCAGAACAACGCCCCCGGCAACTCGGTGGTCATGTTCGACACCAACGGCGCCTCGATGGGTTTCTTCGCGACGCCCGCCGGCACCGCGCCCAGCCCCTTCGGCATCCTCGCGTACCGCAACGACATCCTCGTGTCGTCCAGCAGCGCGAACGACGACATCCACCGCTTCACGCTCGCCGGCGTTTCGCAGGGCACGTTCCACAACTCCACCTCACTGAACTTCGCGCAGCAGATGACGTACGCCCTCAACGGGGACATCCTCGCCTCCGGGTTCTCGTCGAACAACGTCGTCCGCCTCGACGCCGACACCGGCGCCATCATCAGCACCTTCGCCGCCAGCGGCGCGCGGGGTGTGTACCAGCTCGAGAACGGCAACATCATGTGGACCAACTCCGCCGGCGCCCATGTCTACGACATCAACGCCGGCGTCAGCACGCTGGTCTACGCCGGTGGCGGCCGCTACCTCGATTTCGTGCTGATCCCGTCCCCCGGCGCCGCGGCCATGCTCGGCCTCGCCGGGCTCGTGGTCGGCGCGCGTCGTCGCCGCTGATCTTCCCTGAGGAGCAGCAGAGAGCAAGACCCAGCAACGCCGGGCCGTGAAGCCCGGCGTTGTTGCTTTTTTGTCCGGGTGCACGAGCCGGCCGCGGCGGCGCGTACACTCGAATCCCCAACGCACGGAGCGCTGACGATGAGCGACACGTTAGGTTGCGCGATCATCTACCGGTGGCGCCTCAAGCCCGGCAAGGAAGACCAGTTCCGCGAGGCGTGGTCCCGCGTCACGCGCTTACTGATGGAGCAACACGGCGCCCTCGGCTCCCGCCTGCACACCGCCAATGACGGCCTCGTGGTCGCCTACGCCCAGTGGCCCAGCCGTGAAGCCCGGGATGCCTCGGCCGCGCTGGAGCCGGTCGACCGGCGTGCGAGCGAGGCCATGGCGGACGCGATCGCATCCGCCGAGTCCCCGATCTTCCTCACGCCCGTCGAGGACCACCTCGTGCCGATCGCCGCGCGGGCGCCGTCGCCCCCCTCGATCCGGACGCGACCCACGTGAGGCGGACGCGCTCGCCACCGGCGGGGACGCGGTCGGTACAGTGTTCCGCCCCGATTCACCCCAAGGAACACCCAGCATGAAGACCCTGTCGAGCACAGTTTTCCGTTCGTTCGTGATCCTCGGCGCCCTGCTCGCTCTGCTGCTGCCCTGCGGGGGCGCCCACGCCCAGGACGTCTCTCCCAACTGGTTCCGCGCCCCGGCGATCTCGCCCGACGGCTCGACCATCGTCTTCGTCCACGGCGGCGACCTCTACACCGTTCCCGTCGAGGGCGGCCGCGCGACGCCCCTCACGCTGCACCCCTCGTACAACACCCGCCCTGTCTGGTCGCGCGACGGCTCGATGATCGCCTTCGCCTCCGACCGGCACGGCGACTTCGACGTCTTCGTGATGCCCGCCGCCGGCGGCGAGGCCACGCGCCTCACGCACCACAGCGCCGACGACTTCCCCAGCGACTTCACGCCCGACGGCAGCGCGGTCATCTTCGAGAGCGCCCGCATCAACGACGTCGACGCCGCCGTCTTCCCCACGCCCATCCTCGCCGAGCTCTACAGCGTGCCCGTCTCCGGCGGCACGCCCACACGCGTGCTCACCACGCCGGCGCTCAACGCCCGCTTCGATCGCGCCGGCCGGCGCATCATCTACGAAGACCGCAAGGGCTATGAAGACGAGCACCGCAAGCACCACACGTCCTCCATCGCCCGCGATATCTGGATCTACGACATCGCCGCCGGCACGCACCGCCAGCTCACCACGCACGCCGCGGAGGACCGCAACCCCCACCTGACGCCCGATGAGCGTTCGGTGGTCTTCCTGTCCCAGCGCAACGGCGATTTCAACGTCTTCACGATGCCCCTCGGCGCCGGCGGCGAGAACCAGGCCCGGCAGCGCACGTTCTTCGAGCACCACCCGGTGCGCCACCTGAGCCTGTCGAACAACGGCCACGCCGTGTTCAGCTGGCACGGCGAGATCCACCACCTCACCCTCGCGCAGGACGCCGAGCCCCGGCGCGTGCCCATCCAGATCCTGCTCGACCGCGGCGACGCCCCCGTCGCCGAGACCCGCCGCACCGGCGCCAGCGAGTTCTCCCCCGCCCCCAACGGCAAGGAGATCGCCTTCGTCCTCCGCGGCGACGTCTTCGTCACCTCCACCGAGTTCGACACCACCAAGCGCATCACCAATACGCCCGAGCAGGAGCGCTCCGTCGAGTTCGCTCCCTGCGGGCGCAAGCTCTACTACGCCGGCGAGCGCAACGGCTCCTGGAACATCTACGAGGCCTCCATCGCCGACGACAACGAGCTCTACTTCTTCAGCGCCACCAAGATCAACGAGCGCCCCCTCGTCGCCACCGACGCCGACGAGTTCCAGCCCCGCGTCTCGCCCGACGGCAAGAAGATCGCCTATCTCCACAACCGCTCCACGCTCAAGGTGCTCGACATCGAGAGCGGCGACATCGTGACCGCGCTGCCCGGCACGGCCTTCTACTCCTACAGCGACGGCGACTACGCCTTCGAGTGGGCCCCCGACAGCCAGCACATCGCCGTCCACTTCTACAACCGCGGCCGCGCGTTCGTGCACCAGATCGGCGTCGTTAAGGCCGACGGCTCGCAGGACTGGCCCATCGACATCTCCGACTCCGGCTACGACGACAACTCCCCCCGCTGGGCCATGAAGGGCGGCGTCGTGGTGTGGGCATCGGACCGCTACGGCATGCGCAGCCACGGCTCGTGGGGCGCGCAGTACGACGTCGTCGGCGCCTTCCTCACCCAGGACGCCTACGACCGCTTCCACCTCTCCAAGGAGGAGTACGAACTCCGCAAGGAGCTCGAAGAGAAGCGCAAGAAGGACGAAAAGAAGGACGAAAAGAAAGAGGATGAAAACGGCGATGACGAGGGCGAGAACGACGCCGACAACGGCGACGACGCCAAAAAGGACGACGAGAAAGAGGCGCCCGAGCCCATCGAGATCGAGCTCGACGGCCTCGAGTCCCGCACCGTCCGCTTGACCATCCACGCCTCCGCCCTCGGCGACTTCGCCCTCGCCCCCGACGGCGACCGCCTCTACTACCTCGCCCGCTTCGAGCAGGGCTTCGACCTCTGGGTCCGCGACTTCCGCGCCGAGTCCACCAGCATGCTGCGCAAGCTCAACGCCGGCAGCGCCAGCATGCGCCTCTCCGACGACGGCAAGACCATCTACATGCTCGCCGGCGGCTCCCTCTCCACCATCAACGCCACCAGCGGCGACCAGAAGGCCGTGGCCTTCCGCGCCCAACTCGAGATCGACGGCCGCGCCGAACGCGCCCACCTCTTCGATCACGTCTGGCGCCAGACGAAGAAAAAGTTCTACCGACCCGACATGCACGGCGTGGACTGGGCCTTCTACCGCGACCAGTACGCCCCCAAGCTTGCGGGCGTGAAGACCAACCGCACCTTCGCCGAACTCCTTTCAGAGATCCTCGGCGAGCTCGACGCCTCCCACACCGGCGGCCGTTACCGCCCCAGCCCCGGCGACGGCGACGACCGCACCGCCTCGCTCGGCGTCTACTACGACAACAACCACACCGGCGACGGCGCCCGCATCGCCGAGATCATGGAGGGCGGCCCGCTCGACAAGGCCGAGTTCGACGTCGAGGCCGGCATGGTCATCACCCGCATCGACGGCGTGGACATCACCCCCGCCACCAATCTCTACGCGCTGCTCAACCGCAAGGCCGGCGAGCGCACCCGACTCACGCTCATCAACCCCGGCGCAGACGACGCCGAGCCCTTCGACGTCGTCGTCCGCCCCGTCACGCTCGGCGCAGAGAGTGAACTCCGCTACCAGCGCTGGGTGCGCAACCGACGCGCCATCGTCGACGAGGCCTCCGCCGGCCGCCTCGGCTACATGCACGTCCGCGGCATGAACGACCCCTCCTTCCGCCGCTTCTACGCCGATGTGCTGGGTCGCAACTTCGACCGCGAGGCCCTCATCGTCGACACCCGCTTCAACGGCGGCGGCTGGCTCCACGACGACCTCGTCACCTTCCTCACCGGCGTCCATTACGTCGACCTCCACCCCCGCGACGACGAGTCCCCCGAGGTCCACTACCACGGCGACTCCATGTGGCGCTGGACCAAGCCCTCCATCGTCGTCATGAGCGAGGGCAACTACTCCGACGCCCACTTCTTCCCCTGGGCCTACACCGAGGTCGGCGCCGGCGACACCGTCGGCATGCCCGTGCCCGGCACCACCACCGCCGTCTGGTGGGAGCGCCTCCACACCGGCGACCTCATCTTCGGCATCCCCCAGGTCGGCACCATGGGCAAGCGCGGCCTCTACCTCGAGAACAAGCAGCTCGAACCCACGCACAAGGTCCCCCTCCCTCCCGAGGCCGCCGCGGCCGGGCGCGACACGCAGGTGCTCGAGGCCGTGCGCATCATGCTGGAGAAACTCGACAACGAGTGAATCGCCCGCCAAGCGACGCTGCGTCGCGTGGCCCCCCGCATCACCAAGGACGTGCGCTGCGCCCCCCCCCCGCCCCCCGGCGTTTTAGTTGCTCACCCGGCCACGGCGGCTACAGTCGTCCTGCCAATGGAAACTGCCGGCCCCGCTAGGAGGGAACGCCGATGCACACCCAGAACCCAGCGATCACCGTTCGCCCGCGGCCGCGCCCCGGCGCCCTCGCGCGACTCGTGCGCGTGCTGCTCGCCGTCGCCCTCTTCTTCAGCCTGTGCGGCGTGCTGCTCTCGGTCATGACCCTCCTGGGCGCGGCGTCGCCCACCAACGCCCACCCCTCCATCGCGAGCGCCCCCGTCTGGGCGTTGCTCCGCTTCGCCATCATCAGCGCGGCCTGCGCTGGCGGGCTGGTGTGGATGCGCCGCCAGCCCCGAACAGCCTGAGCGGATCGCCCCGATGCCCGGCGGCCCGCCGCGGCGCCGTCCTGATCGAGCAGTAACATGCTGTAAATACGTGGTTTACGCGCCGCGTGCGGGGCTGCCGCGCCTCTCGCATCAGAATATGGGCGACTTTTTTCTTGGCGGTTGCCGCCCGTTCTGGTACATTGCCAGCGTGAACGGTGTGGGCGGCCAGGAACGCCGCACGCCACGTTCGGCAGCGAGCGATTTGGAACACGTCAACAAGCTGGGAGGGAACACGCTCTCCACACGATGAAGAACAGGCAGAGGCGCCGCGGCGACCCGCGGGCGCAGAAGTGCTGTGATCTTCGATTCGTGTGCATCGATTCCAATCGAGAGCGTCGATCCCCGCGGAACCGACCGCCAGCGATCCGCGTGCGACAGTCACACGTTGCCTGAAAAGGCGTAGTGAACCCGGCCGATCGTCGGCGGGGAATTTGATCTGTGCATCGCAGAAACTGAAGGGAAGAACACTCATGAGAACCGCATCATTCGCAATCGTCGCCGGTCTGGCGACCGCCCTGACGGCAAACGCCGGCGGCGTCCTCTTCGACAACGGCGGCATGATCACGCACCCCGGCGCCGGCGCCGGCGGCCTCAACGTGAGCATGGCGTCCCCCGGCGCCCTGAACCTCGCGGGCTCCAACGTCCGGCAGATCCCCGGCGACCCCGGCTTCCGCATGGCGGACGATTTCACCGTCAGCGGCAACTGGATCGTCAACTCCATCACCGTCTTCGCCTACGAGACCAACGCCGCCGTCCCCACGTGGACGGGCGCCAACATGAACATCTGGAGCGGCCGCCCCGGCGACGCCGGCAGCGCCATCCTCGACACGTTCATGGCCCCCACCGTCGCGCAGACCGACATCTACCGCGTCTTCAACGGTCTGGCCAACCTCACCAACACCCAGCGTCGCGTGAACTCGCTCACCTTCGACCTCGGCGGCATGAACCTCGGCGCCGGCACCTACTGGATCGACTGGCAGGTCATCGGCAACGGCAGCGGCTGGGCCCCCTTCGTCATGCTCCCCGATCCCACCGGCGGCGCGGCCACCACCACCGTCCTCGGCAACGGCCGTCAGATGACCAACCTCGGCGTCTGGCAGGACATCGCCGGCGTGGACGGCCCGCTGGAGCTCCCCTTCATCGTCACCGGCATCCCCTCGCCGGGCGCCGCGGCGCTCCTCGGCATCGCCGGCCTCGTCGGCGCCCGCCGCCGCCGCTGAGCCGATATCCGCACTGACGGACGGCCGTACGCAAGATCCCCTCAGCACCGCGTCGCAACGGCGCGGTGCTTTTCTGCGCACACACATGAAACCGAGAACATGGGGCGCGACACCCCGACGAGGAACGCGCCGTGCGAACGCCTCGCACCGCACACCACTCCATCAACGCTTCGAGCCGTCGCCCTTCTTGTCGCCGCTTCCCTTGTTGTCCGTGGGTTGCTCTTCCGGGTACCCCTCCGGGCATTCCGGCTTGGTCGGGTCGCGACCCGACTCGTCCGACGGTGTGGGCTCGCAGTCGGTGGGGACGTGCAGTTCGGGCTTCTTGTCTTCACGCTCGGGGTCTTTGTTCGTGCGCGTGCTTGTGGGCTTCTTCTGTGCTCGCTCGCTCATGGCCGCTTCTCTCTCCCGGACGCTGTCCGCATGCTGTTGTGAAACCGTTCAGTTCTCGCCATCGGCGATCTTCTCGCGCTCCGACGCCCGAAGCAGGCTCCCCCACACCGCGGGGTTGAAGGCCATGGCCAACACGCCGAGCACCGCGATGGCGACGCCGAAGGTGCGGTCCCACGCGAACGCGAGAATCACACCGACGAGCACGATCGCGAGCGCAACGCCAACGATCATCTTCCCGATGCCGACCCCGCGCAGGTCCGACTGCGCGGGCCGCCCCTCGGGCGATTCTTCCTCGATCTTCCGCGCCGTCTGGACTGTGTCTTCATCTTCGCTTGCGGCAGCGGGCTGTTTCGTGCTCATGTCCGTCGCTCCCAAGTGTCGTCGTGTGTGCGAGTTATCGAGCAAGTATAGCGCCCAGCGGGCGACGACGCGGGCGAGAGGCGACGAAGCAAGGTGACAGTGTGGTGACTGCGTGCGCTCGGCGCGCGGTAATCTGGGCATCACGGGCGCGACGATTCGATCACCTCACGCAGCCACGAATCGGTCTTGGCCTCGACGTAGTCATAAAACGGGTTGTGCCGCAGCCGCATCGTCAGCCCCTCCGAGACACGCAGGACGCCGTGCTCGCCGCGCACCATGATCGACCCGAGGCTCGGCCCGGGAAACGCCGTAGTCGCTTCGCGCACGCCGAGGATCGGGTCATGCACCGATATAGGCACGGCGCCGTGTGATAGCGAGAAGACGTCCGGCGGCCACGACAGCGAGAGCGCAACGTCGGTGAGCGCATCGCCGTGGCGCGTGCGCGCCAACATGCCCGCCTCGCCCTCGCCCGGCGCAGCGCGCTCGGCGTGCGTCACCAGCGTCAGGCGGTAGGGGAGCAGGGGGTTGTCCAGGCGCGCGCGGATGAAGGGCTCGTTGTCGCTCTGCAGCAGATCCTCGAAGAACGGCGTGCGATTGAGATCGAACAGCACCAGCTCGCTCGGCCCCCGCGGCAACCGCTCGTACAGCACGTCCATAAGACCGGGCACGCTGATCGTCGAATCGACCACGGATTGGAACGTCAGCACAGGCGGCATCCGCTCGTAGCCGCCGCGAGCCGCCAGCGCCGAGAGGCGCGACGCCAGCCGGCGAGTGACCAGGAACGCCTGCTCGCTCGCGCCCGTCGGCCACGACGCGTACTTGTACGGGTCGATCTCCTCCTCGATCCGCGACCACCGCACCTTCTCGAACGCGGGGATCCACGCGATCAGGTGGTGCAGCCGCGTGATCTTGGCGAAGGGCGTGATGCCGATCATCGGCGAGTAGAGCACCAGTGCATCGGGCATCGCCAGCGAGGGATCATCCATCGCGTCGAGCGTGTAGTCCACGCACAGCGCGCCGCCGTTGCTGAACCCGAACAGCGCCAACGGCGCCCCGTCCGGGATACGCTCCCGCACCCCCGCCACGCCGATGCGCACCGCCGCGGCCCAGTCGTGCCGCGACGCCTCCACCAGCGCCGCCGGGCTCGTGCCGTGCCCGGGCACGCGCAGCGCCACCACCGTCCACCCCCGCGCGTGCAGCGACTCCGCCTGTGCGCGCAGCGAGTAGGGCGAATCGCTCAGCCCGTGCACCAGCAGCGCCCCGCCGCGGGGCGCATCCGCCTCCAGCACGATCGTCCGGTTCCAGTTCCGCTCGAACCCCGACCCCGGGAAGCTCACGGATGCGCGGTTGAACCGACTGAACCGACGCTGCGCATCCTCGCGCCACACCCCGTCGATCAGCGCATCCAGCGCGTCGAAGAGCCTCGCCTCCTGCCGCAGGTAGTCGTCGAGCGTGTACCCCGGCGCCGCGTCGCGCGAAGTGAACTCTCCCCCCGGTGCGTCGGTGTGCCAGCCGGAAGGATCAGGAAGCGTGCGCGCAAACGTCGCCCATCCCAGCAGAAACGCGACAAAGACGGCGACCGCCGACACACCCGAGTACACGGTCGTCACAACGATGACCCGGCGCAGGAACGATCGCCGACGGCCAACGCGCTGTAGCCCCGTAGTGTTCATAGCGGTGAAGGTACACCCATCAACGCCGATCCGCGCTCTCGACACATCCGCCTCGAACACGACACCGACGCCGAGTATGCTCAAGCATGCGACTCGAAGACGTCTTCGTCGCCGCGGTGCTGGTCGTGCTGCTCATCGCGGCCGGCAAGTCCATCCGCAATCACGTCCGCGTCCTGCGACGGCTGTATCTCCCGAGCTCGCTCATCGGCGGCGTGCTGGCCCTGCTCGTCGGTCCGCAGACGCTGGGCTGGGTCATCCAGCGGCTCGCCGACGACGACGCCCCGCTCGCGTCGGGCATCTGGCCGGAGCGCGTGCTCGACGTCTGGTCCGCCGCGCCGGCGCTGCTCATCAGCGTGGTCTTCGCCGGCCTCTTCCTGGGCAAGCAGATCCCCAAGCCCCGGCAGATCTGGAAGCGCGCCGGGCCGATGGTCATGCACGGCCAGACGCTCGCTTGGGGGCAGTATGTCGTGGGCATCACGCTGACAATCGTCCTCCTGTCGCCGGTGTGGGGCGTCAGCCCGCTCGCCGGCGCCCTGATCGAGATCGGCTTCGAGGGCGGGCACGGCACGGCCGCAGGCCTGAGCGGATCCTTCGCCGACCTCGGCTTCGCGGACGGCGCCGACCTCGCGCTCGGCATGGCGACGGTCGGCGTGGTGATGGGCGTGTTCATCGGCACGATGCTCATCAACTGGGGCGTCGCCCGCGGGCACATACCCAAGCCCGACGCCGACGACCCCGACGACGAGGACGAATCAAACCAGCGCAGCGATCACGACGCCCGCGAAAAGACCAGAGTCCCCTCACGACTCCGCGACAGAGCCGTCGACTCGCTCTCGATACACCTCGGTCTCTTCGGCGCGGCGATCTCGATCGGCTGGCTGCTGCTCGAAGCGATGACCCGGCTGGAGGCCGCCCTGCTCGTCCCGCTCGGCTGGCCCGAGTTGATGAAGCACATCCCGCTCTTCCCCCTCGCGATGATCGGCGGCGTCGTGGTGCAGGTGTCCGCCGCCCGCGCCGGATGGAGCCGGCGCATCGACCGCAAGCTGATCAACCGCGTGTCGGGCGCATCGCTGGACGTGCTGATCGTCGCCGCGATGGCCACCCTCTCGCTCGGTGCGCTCGGGGAGCATATCTGGGTGTTCGTGCTGCTCTGCGCCGCGGGCATCGCGTGGAACGTCTTCGGCCTGCTGGTGCTGGCGCCGCGGATGTTCCCCGAGAACTGGATGCAGAACGGCATGGCGAACTTCGGCCAGGGCATGGGGATGACCGTGGTCGGCCTGCTGCTGGTGCGCATGAGCGATCCCGACAACAAGACCAACGCCATGGACGCGTTCGGCTACAAGCAACTCCTCTTCGAGCCGGTCGTCGGCGGCGGGCTGTTCACCGCGGCGTCGCTGCCGCTGATCGCGGAGTTCGGCCCGGTCCCGGTGCTCATCGGCGTCGGCGTCTTGATGGCCGGTTGGCTCACCGCCGGGTTGCTGACGGCGAGCCGCGCATCGCGCCGATCCGACGCCGACGATGACTCGAGCGACTGAACCCGAGAGTGACGATCGCCGGTCCGTGTCGCTGCGCGCAACACGCGTCGCACGCCACGCCGCCGACGCGCAAACGTGCACTGCTCGCGGCCATGCGCACACCGCTTGAAACACGTTGCGCCGGCGCCTATGGTTACGCATGACTGAGAAGCGCGACGCGTATGTCGACAAGTTCAAAGCCGAGCTCGATCGACTCAACGCCAAAATCAGCGAGATGGAAGCCAAGGCGCGATCCGCCACCGCGGACGCCAAGATCAAGTACGAGAACGAGCTCACGCAACTGCGCCAGAAGCGCGACGAGGCGAAGAAGAAGCTCGACGAGGTGCGCGACTCCAGCGGCGACGCTTGGCAAGATCTCAAGGGGGGCTTCGAGCGCTCGTGGGAGAGCTTCAGCACCGCCGTCGGCAAGGCCGTCGAACGCTTCAAGTAATCCGCGCGCGTCGTGCACGTCGTGAGCGGCGCCAGCGGGTCGAATCCCTGATCGGTCCCTGACCGCTCGATGTTCGGGTGTGAACAGCGCACTCCGGCGCAGCCCGGGGCGCCGTCGCAATCGCATTGCACCGCCGCCAACGGGGCGGCTCGGCGACGCCGGCGACGCCGTCTCGATGCGCATCCCATTCAGATCGCTGCACGATTCACGTATACTCGCAACCATGTGCCGGCCGGTCGGCGACACCCCGCTGTGGTTCAAACTGGCGTACACGGGCTTCGTCGCCGTGCTGGTGCCGTTCTACGCGGCCGGGTACGGGATGGCGAACTTCCTGTGGTTCTCGAACATCGCGCTGCTGAGCACGGTCGCCGCGATCTGGCTCCGCCTGCCGCTGCTGGCGTCGATGCAGTTGGTGTCGGTCGGCGTGCTGGAGTTGATCTGGACCGTCGACGTGCTCGCCGGCCTCGTCCGCGGCGGCGAGTCATTGATCGGCCTGACGGACTACATGTTCGATGCGCAGATCGACCTCCACCTGCGGCTGCTGTCGCTGTATCACCTGTTCATCCCGTGGGTGCAGCTGTGGCTCGTCTGGCGCCTGGGCTACGACGGCCGGGCGTGGTGGGCGCAGACACTGCTGGCCTGGGCCGTGCTGTTGCTGTGTTTTTTCGCGACGGACCCGGAGCACAACATCAACTGGACCTTCGGCCCGGGCGGCGCAGCACAAGACGCAATCCCGGCGTGGCTGTACCTGCTGCTGCTCATGGCGGCATACCCGCTTGTGGTCTACCTGCCGACGCACCTGTTGGCGCAACGCCTGATCCGATGGCTGCGGCGGCGGGCGTCGGACGACGACAGGACGCGTTGAGCCGGTCTTCGGCCGGCGCCCGTAACAGCGACGCGTCCTCGGGAAGCGCGATGCAGTCCCAACACCGTCAGCGCGCATCGAATCCGCCCGGCTCCCCCGGCAACCTCGTCGCGAGCGCGAACACTACCGCGGCGCCGAACGGCGTGAACTCGGCAGACTCCATCCGCGGCAGGATGCCCGATCCCTCCAATGCCCATGACGCTGATCGCCTAGAATCAGATGTCCCATCCGTTCGAATCAGTATGGAGTGTTCACCATGGGATGGTCAGAACATCGGATCAAAGAATATCGACAAGGCAAACCGGCGACGTGGTTGGAACGACGCATACTCGAACACGCCAACCCCGTGCATTTCACGCTGGCGATGATCGCCTTGGTCGGGTTCGTGTACGGGTTGTGGATGAACAACTGGATCTGGATCGTCGGCGCGGTCATCCTGTCCATGATCGGGCATATCTACTGTTGGCTCTGGACCGACCGTCAGCCCGCTTCGTCATGAACCCCGCTATCAAAATCGGCCAACTTCGCGGCCCGCCGCCGGGCGCCCGTGCAGAGCCTCGAATCGCCCGCACGCCGCCGCAACCACCCACGCTCTCGAATCCGACGGCGCACCGCCAGTTCGGGCCCGCAACGGAGCGCTACGACATCGGCCGACAGTGGTTAACACGCCCCCATGCCTCCTCAGTAAACTCGAATCATGAAGCCGCTCACGAAACTGCCGGCGGTCGTCGCCTTGCTGGCGGCGGCCGGATGCCAGACGACGCAGGCCCCCGTCGCGCAGGAGCGCGACGTCACTGTCACGCCGTTCCTCATGTTCCAGGACGGCCGCGCCGAGGAGGCGATCAACCACTACATCGAAGTCTTCGGCGACGGCAGCGTGATCTTTGTAAAGTGGTACGGACCCAACGGCGTCGGCCCCGAAGGATCGATCCAGCACGCCGCCTTCGAGATCCACGGCCAGCGCATCATGGTGACCGAGAGCCCCGTCGAGCACGTCTTCGGGTTCACGCCGTCGGTGTCGATGTTCGTCGACTTCGACTCCGCGGAAGAACTCGACCGCGTCTTCCACGCGCTCTCCGAGGGCGGCGAAGTCATGATGCCGCTGGGCAGCTACTTCTTCGCGGACCGCTTCGCCTTCATCCAGGACCGCTTCGGCGTCTCGTGGCAACTCCACATGCTCACGGAGTGAACGAAGGCGGCGAGGCCTCACCCCTGCCGCTTCACCATCTCCCCGACCCACACCGGCGCATACGGCGGCGTGCACCCCTTGGAGACCGGCCAGTCTCGGTACAGGCCGATCGCCTCGCCGATGGCGACTGCGCGCGTGCGGTGCTCGGCGTGGTGGATGCCGATCGCCGCGAGCGTGTTGTTCATCGTCCACTGCACTTCCGGCGCGGCCATAGGCATCTCCGATTCGATGCGGTCGAGCAGGGCCGGCAGATCGAGACCATCCGCGTCCCGACTGACGCGCCCGGCGGTGAGATTCCAGCCCGCGCGGGCGGCCCAGCGATCCTTTGCCATCATCCACTTCACACGCAGCGCTTCCTTCTCGGGATGTTCCTTGACGACGTAGGCGTTCAGCCAGTCGGCGACGTGTGAAAAGGCGACGGTGCGCGTCAGCTTGTCGAGATCGTTCGCGGTAAGCGACTTGGGTTCGATGATGAGCGTGGCGAGTAGCTGCGCCTCGACGTTCCCCGTGTCCCACAGCGCGAGGGCCAGCGTGTGATTGGTCTTGAGCTTCTTGGCGAGCGCACGGATGTCGCCGAGCTTGACGCCGAACTGATTATCACCGGCGCCATACTTGGCGTTGTGCTTGCGCCGGGCAGGATCGCCGAGCGACTCGAAATGCGCGAGGATCTCTGTGACAGTCATGGCCCCCATCGTACGAGCAGGCCGCAGACGCATAATGAACGTGCGTCTCGCGCAAGCCTCCGTCGATGAAGAATGAACAGCGGGGCATCGCGACTACCTCCGAACGGATCGCCCCTGCCAACCAAACGACCCCGCCAACCCCAAAAACGAAGTCGGCGCCCTCTCGGACGCCGACCCAAACAGGTCTCTAAAATAGCGGGGGTGGGATTCGAACCCACGACCTCCGGGTTATGAGCCCGACGAGCTACCAGACTGCTCTACCCCGCAACCTAGCCCGCGGCCGCGTACTGCTACGCCGCCGTGGGGTTGCGCTGTGGTCGAACCACAGAGGGGACGAGTGTATGCACCCCGAGGCGATTCCTCAAGCGAAGGCGCCCGCCCGAAGGCGCCCGCGCACGCCGAAGGCCAATCCGGCCCCGCACAGCCTGCCGGATACACCGCCGTCGCAGCGTCGCGACAGGCCTCGTGCGGCCCGGCTTGCGCTCGCACGCCGCGCTGTCATCGCAGGGTCAAAATCCACACTCGCATCGGCCACGCTCGAAATTGCCGCCGCTGGTGTGTTCGCTGTATGTACGGCATGACTGCGGGCCTTCCCTTCCGCCGCGTAAACGCTCCACGCGTCGCCCGGGAGGAGGGGCGTCGCGGGCATCCTCGCTTGTGTCGTGCTCGGCCGATCGTCAGTCCCCGAGCACTTACAGCACTTTTCCAGCCTCCCAGAGCCTCTCAAGGCGCCACGGCCGGCGTCCCGCCCGCATCGTGCGCGAACGGATGCGAGAACACCCTCAAGGCGAGGGAACCCGCGCCCCGAGGGCGTGCGTATCGGACACCGCGGGGACGAACCCTCAATGCCCCCGCATCACCCCGGAAAGCGACGCGTTTCGCAGCCGCGAGCGTCGTACGATTCTGGTATGTTTTCAGGCTCGCGTGCACAGACGCCGAGCCACGGTTCGGCGACGTGCGGCCCCTCACAAGCTCGTCGCACGATGTGTCCGGCAGCCTCAACGACGAACACGACGGAGATCGGCATGCCTATCCAAAACCCTCTTCCCCGCTCCACTTCAAACGCCCGTCAAGCACTCGCGCTGACGCTGCTTGCAGGTGGCGTCTTCGGGGCCACCGCGACCCCGGCCCACGCCATCGCCGAGGCCGTACGGTCGCTCTGCCGCACCACGTCCCCGGGCGTCACGTGCCCGTGGTACGAGGGCATGTCGCCCGTGATCAACCTCGCGCTGGCGCAGCCCGTTCTTTTCGGCGAGCGCTCCATCGTCGGCGTGATCGACGGCCTGCTGCCGATCGCTGAGCACGAGTCGTTCCTGAACGAGTTCAATGAGTCGCGGATCATCATCGAGATCATCGGTGGACTCGGCTTCGGCGACCCCAACAACGAACTCGACGTCAACATCCGCACGCGTGCCTCGGGCATCATCGGCGCCGCCATCATGGACGGCGAGCCCTCGCTCCCCGAGCCGCTCGGCACGGGTGTCGCGCCCCTCGCCCGCGGCGTCGTCGCCTCCGTCGGGCTCGGCAGCGGGCCCAGCGACACCTTCGTGCTGAGCAATCAGGGCATCACCGGCGCCATCCTCACGATGGCGGACCCCGTGACGGCCGCTTCATTCGGCGTCGCTCCCAACGAAATGCCCGACGTCATCGTCACCGCCGTCACCAACGTCGGTGATTTCCCCGGCGACAGCTTCATCTCGCGCCTGCACGACGGCATCGCCTCCATGTTCGGCATCACGCTCATCGCCCCCAGCGGCGACGGCGCCGAGGCCATCGACCCCGACGATCCCAACTCCGTCTTCCGCACCGTCGGTGCACCCGCCACGGCGTTCAACGTCATGGGTGTCGGCGCCAGCACCATCGTCGGCGTCGACGCGGGCAACATCGCGTACGAAACAACCGCCGCATTCTCCGGCCGCGGCCGCGTCGATTCGCGCGACTATCGATCCGCCCAGCCCAACGCTCCCGGCGGGTTCGAGGTCATCGCCAACAGCCGCTTCGGCGTGGACATCATCGCACCCGGCGAGTTCCTCCGCCTCCCGGTGGCCACCGGTCAGGGCGAGTACAGCCGCGATCCCGAGCTCACCGGCGACGGCAAGACCCCGCCTCCGGGGCCCGGCAAGCAGGAAGAACTGGGCAGCGCCAGCACCGCCTACGCCGCGGGGTTGATCGCCGGCGCTGTGGCCCTCTTGCAGGACGGCTACAAGGCGATCCGCCAGGCCAATCCAATCAACCCCGACCCCTTCTCTGAACTCCCCGACTTCTCCCACTTCCAAGACCGCACGCGTCTCCACAACACCGTGGTGCGTGCAATGCTGATCAACTCCTGCTCCAGGTCTGGCCAGTGGACCAACGTGGGCAATCAGGGTTCACTCCAGAACGAGATCGAGCCCATCACCACCCAACCGCTCGACACCACCGAGGGCGGTGGGCAGCTCAACCTGCAGTTCCTCGCCCAGCAGTTCCAGGGCGACCCCGGCAACGGCGCCGACATCCCCGTCCGCTACGCCACCATGGACACCATCATCACCGACCCCCAGAGGGCACGCATCCGCGAGCCGATCAGCGCGGGCGGAACCGGTGGCAACATCGTCATGGGTCTCGGCGGAGGCTTCGGCGGGCCCGATCCGGATCTCGCCGGCTGGAACCGCGACCCCGGCTTCCCGCCCCCGGACTTCGGCGGCGGATTCCGGCCCAGCCCCGAGGTGTTCCCGCGTCCGGGGATCCCGCCGTCCGGTGGCACCCCGATGCCCCCCAACTCCGATCCGATGCTGCTCAGCGCCATCCCCATCAACCCCATCGGCTGGGACCACGCCCGTCTCGGCCCGGGCTTCCTCGACTACGAGTTACGCTTCCCCACCGCCCCCGGCGACCGCCTTGTCACCACCCTCGCGTGGAACCGCACCCAGACATGGGCGATCCCCAACGTCGCCGCCGGCGGCACGCTCAACCTTCAATTCGATGAGATCGCGCTCGAGCACGAGAACCTCAACCTCGAGGTCTGGCTGAGCGACGGCTCCGGCGCCATCAACACCCTCATCGGTCGCTCCAACAGCACATGGAGCAACGTCGAGCACGTCATCACGCCCCTCTTCCAGAGCGGCAAGTACATCATCCGCGTCCGCTGGATGGGACGGCTCTACAACCGCTTCAACAACCTCCCCGGCTCCGACGTCGAGTACGGCCTCGCGTGGCGCATCGAGCCCGGTGGCGACCTCGCGCCTCCCGGCGGCCTCGACCCGCTGCCGCTCGTCGGCGACATCAACGGCGACGGCGTTGTCGATCAGGCCGACGTGCAGGTGCTCATGGACAACTTCGGCAGCACGGACTTCCCCGCCGCCGACCTGAACAACGACGGCGTCGTGGACTTCTACGACCTGCAGATCCTGCTCAACAACATCGGCGCTACGAACTAAACCGGCGCACGCCGTCGCCCGAAATCATCAACGGTTCATCTCCGCGACGCCCCGGCTCCACGCGAGCCTGGGCGTCGTTTCTTGCGCGCGTGATCAACGGGTGAATCGCGGCCCCGACTCGCCGGCGCCGCAGCCCCGGGAGCGGCGCGCCAGGCTCAGCCGACGCGATCGCGTCCGCCCATGTAGGGCCGCAACGGCTCGGGGATCGTCACGCTCCCGTCCTCGTTCTGATGGACCTCCAGCAGCGGGATCAGGATGCGCGGGCTGGCCAGCACCGTGTTGTTGAGCGAGTGCGCCGGCGCCGGCTTGCCCCCGGTGCTCTCGCCACGAACCCGCAGGTTCAGGCGCCGGCACTGGAAGTCGTAGAGCCGCGAGGCGCTGTGCGTCTCGCTGTACGCCCCGGTGGGGGAGCCGTCCGGGCCCTCATCGCCGCGGCCCGGCATCCAGCACTCGATGTCCACCATGTCCGCGTTCTTCACCCCGAGATCGCCCGTGCAGCACTGCAGCAGGCGGTAGGGGAGGCGCAGGCTCTGCAGCAGCGCCTCGACGTACCCGATCATCGTCGCGTGCCAGCGCCGGCTCTCCTGCTCGTCGGGGCGGCAGATGACCACCTGCTCCACCTTGTCGAACTGATGCACGCGGTACAGCCCGGCGGTGTCCTTGCCCGCCGCCCCCGCCTCGCGCCGGAAGCACGTCGAGACCGTCGTGTACCGCAGGGGCAGCCGGTCCTCGTCGATGATCTCGTCTTGGTGCAGCGCCATGAGCGCCACCTCGCCCGTCCCCGTCAGGAACAGGTCGTGGCCCGAGCCCCGCTTGCTCTCCTCGATGTGGTACGCCTGATCGCGCCCTGCAGGGAAGAACCCCGTGCCCACCATGCACTCTTCGCGCACCACCACCGGCGCCGAGACGGGCGTGAACCCGTTCCGCTCCACCATGAAGTCGAACGCGTACCGCAACACCGCCTGGTGCAGACGCATCCCGTCGCCGGTCAGCACGTACGACCGCGAGCCCGCCATCTTCACGCCGCGCTCGAAGTCCACCAGCCCGAGTCGTTTGGCGATCTCCATGTGCGTGCGCGCCGGGAAGCCGCGCTGGGCCTTGAAGGGCTTGGCGGGGTCGAACCCGTCCGCGTGCCACGTGCGGATCTGCACGTTGTCCTCCGCGCCCTTGCCCACCGGCACGTCCGCGTCCGGCGGCTGGGGGACGCTCAGCAGCAGGGCGTCCAACTCGGGAGAGATCGCGAGGATCTCCTTCTCAAGGATCTGGATGCTGTCCTTGAGCGCCGCCGGGCGTGCCCGCAACTCGTGCAACTCGGCGTCGATGGCCGCCTGCCGTTCGGCGTCCGCACCCTTCCGCTCGCCGCTCAGCCGGCCCATGCGTGGCCCGGCCTCTTTCGCCAGCTTGTTCTGCTCGGCCCGCAGCGTTTCCTGCTCCGTCATCAGGGCGCGGCGACGCTCGTCGAGGGACAGAATCCGGTCGATGTCCACGTCGACGCCCTTCTTGCGGGCGCCCTCGCGGTAGCGGTCCGGCTCGTCACGCAGTTGCTTCAGGTCGATCATGGGCCACGGATGGTACCGAGAGCGCATCATCGTGCCACGCGCGTACGTTTTCGCCCCGTCCGCCGTGCACGCCCCCTCCCACGAACCGAACGACAGGCGCAAAAAAAGCAGCGGCCGCCGTAAAGCGACCGCTGCTTCTGCCACACTTCGGTCGGTAGACCGTCGTGCGTTGATCGGTGGGGGGGTCGGACCACCGAATCCCCCTGCGAGTCATCAAAGAACGACTCGCAAACGTGTTTTTGTGGCGCTCGACCCAGCGCCCTTCCCTCTCCCAGACACTTGCCTGGGACACCTTCGGCCGAAACCGAAGGCTGACGTGTTTCTCGCCCGTCGAACGGGCTTACCTCCCATTCCTGCTCCGAAGAACAGGTGCTTCCCTTACCAACACACGCATACTACCCCGGGAGTGGGTGGGGTGCAAGGGAAAATCTGATGCAGTCGTCATTTTTTACCCGAACCCCCGCCGTCGCCCTGCGTAGAGGGCTCCCCGGGCGCCAGGGCCCAGTGCATCTTGCCGATCAGGGTCCGCCAGTACCCCGTTTCCGGGTTGGAAACGAGGGTCAGGGCGTAGGGGCTGCGGGACAGTCGTACCCGATCGCCCTCCCGCAGCGACGTCACGGCCTCCCCGTCCACCACGAGGGCGGTTCCCGCGGCGCCGCCCTCGCCCTCGTTCGATCGGCTCACCACCAGTTCGATGCGGCTCACATCCGGCAGCACGATCGAGCGGAACGACAACGAATGGGGCGCCAGAGGCGTGATCACGAAGGCCTGCAGCCGCGGCGTGAGGATCGGCCCCCCGGCCGAGGCGTTGTACGCCGTGGACCCTGTCGGCGTCGCCACGATCACGCCGTCGCCCGTCAGCCGCGGCCCCTGCTCGCCGTCGATCAGGATGTCCAGCCCGATCATCCGGTAGGGCGGGCCCGCGGTCACCACGCACTCGTTGATCGCCAATCCACTGCTGATCGCCCGATCTTTGCCGCGCGGCCCGGCCCGCAGCACGTCCGCCTGCATGAGCATCCGCTCGTGCAGCGACAGCGTCGAGCCCTCGAGGATCGCCGGCCCGTTCGCCCGCAGTGCGTCCATATCGAACTCGGCGAGGAACCCGACCTTCCCGAAGTTCACACCCAGCACCGGCACGCCGCGCTCCGCGAACCGGCGGGCCTGCGTGAGCAGCGTGCCGTCGCCGCCGAGCACGATCACGAGGTCGGCGTCCTCGGGCACGATCTCCGCGGGGCCGTCGGTGTGCTCGCCGGCGAGCACGCCGTGGCGCTCGATCATGGCGCGAACCTCGCCCAGCGCCGCGTCGACGCCCGGCTTCTCTCGGTTCGCGATGAGCAGGGCGCGTCTGGGCATGGCGTGTCTCACATTCGAGCGGAAACAGTCGCGCCGGTTACGCCTCGGCGCCGACGCGACCCTCGTCCCGCTTCACAACAACGCCCATGCGGGCGCCGCCGCGCACCGATGCGCGGATCGCCGCCGCGATGGCTGGGGCGTCGAGCCCCGCCTCCGTGAGCTGCGCGGCCCGCGAGTCTTGGTGGATCCACGCGTCGGGGAGGCCCATCACCCGCACCCGCGAGGCGTCCAGCCCCTGAGCCGCGGCGGACTCCAGCACCGCGGCGCCGAACCCGCCGATGGCGCTGTGATCCTCGACCGTGACCACCGGCACGCGGCGCTCCAGCAGCGAGCGGATGAGCGCATCGTCGACCGGCTTCGCGAATCGGGCGTCGTAGAGCGAAACGCGGAGATCCTCGCCGAGGCTGTCGATCGCGTCCTTCGCTTGCTCCGCGAGGGCGCCGAACACCAGCACCGCTGCGTCCGGCTCGTCGTGCTCGATCAGCGCCCGGGCTTTGCCGAACTCGAACGCCGGGCAGTCGTCGTGAGCGAATGTGTCGCACACGTTCTCACGCGGGTAACGCACCGCGCTCAGGCCGTCGTCGTGCGTGCGCATGAATTCCAGCGCCGCGACCAGCGAGGGCTCGTCGATCGCGGCGGTGATGACCGCGCCGGGCAGCGTGCGCAGCAGCGCCACGTCGCAGAAGCCGTGGTGCACAGCGCCGTCGCCGCCGACCAGGCCGGCCCGGTCGAGGCACAGCCGCACCGCCAGCCCCTGTAGCGAGACTTCCTGGAACGCCTGATCGAACGCCCGCTGCAGGAACGTGCTGTAGACGGCGAAGAAGGGCCGGAACCCGGACTTCGCGAGCCCGGCCATCATGTCCATCGCGTGCGATTCGCAGATCCCCGTGTCCCACGTGCGCTCCGGGAACGTGCGCATCACCTTCGACATCCCCGTGCCGTCGGGCATCGCGGCGGTGCACGCCACGACCTTCTCGTCGCGCGTCATCACGCCCTCGATCGCATCGGAGAACGCCTTCGTGAACGAACGCCCGCCGGACTTGAGCTCCACGCGGCATCCCTCGGACGTCAGCGGCGCCTCGGGGCTGTCCGGATCGGTCTTCACGATGAACGCCGCGGGGGAGTGGAACTTCTCCGCGTCGCCCTCGGCGAACGCGATGCCCTTGCCCTTGATCGTCTTGACGTGCAGCACCATCGGGCGGTCGAACTCGCGCGCCTCGGCGAGGAACTCCACCAGCGTCGGGATGTCGTGCCCGTCGATCGGGCCGACGGTCACCAGCCCGAAGTGCTCGAACCACGCCAACTCCGGACCCGCCTCGGCGCGCTGCGCCAGCATCGCCTTGGTGGCCTCGCCCATGCGGTGGTACGCCTCTTCGATCAGCTTCCCGCCCGGCGCCTTGTCGAGCACCTTGCGCGCGGTCCGCTTCAAGTCGGCGTAGTACGGGTTGATGCGCAGGCGGTCGAAGTACTGCGCCATCGCCCCCTGCGGGTGGCTGATGGACATCCCGTTGTCGTTGAGCACCACGAGGAACTGCCGACGCAGCGTGCCCGCGTTGTTCAGGCCCTCCATCGCCACGCCGTTCACGATCGACGCAT
Organism: Phycisphaerales bacterium; assembly: GCA_007693765.1. Classification (GTDB taxonomy): domain Bacteria; phylum Planctomycetota; class Phycisphaerae; order Phycisphaerales; family UBA1924; genus RECZ01. The sequence goes on from RECZ01000113.1 coordinate 33,250, forward strand.
CGCCGATCAGCGACACCACGCGCCGGCCGTCGGGGCGCGATTTGGGGTCGAACGAGTCCTTGTTGAGAAGGTCGCCCCGGGCCATGCCCACCGCCGTCGAGATCGCCGTGCCCGCGTGGCCCACCGAGAACAGGTCGAACCGCGACTCCCGCGGCTCGGGGAAGCCCGCCATCCCCTCGCGCGTGCGGAGCTTGCCCAGCAGCGGCAGCCGCCCCGTGAGCAGTTTGTGCGGGTAGCACTGGTGCCCGACGTCGAACAGCAGCCGGTCGTGCCCGAAATCGAACACGTAGTGCATCGCGATCGTCAGCTCGACCACGCCCAAATTGGGCGCGAGGTGCCCGCCGCTGCGAGAGATCTGCTCGACGATGGCCGCGCGGATCTCCGCCGCCAACTCCGGGAGCTGATCGATCGAAAGACGCTTCAGATCCTCGGGGTTCTGGATGCTCTGGAGCAGGGCCATCGTGGCTCCGTCATAGGGTCGTCAGAGGAATTACCGAGCGGGAAGTGTACGTCGACCCGATCGGGAATGCAGCGAAAGGGCTATTTCGTGCGGACAGCCAGACCATCGGCGAGGCTCGTCAGAGCGACGCCCCCACCGCTGAGGGGCGCCAGCGCTTCGGCCGCGGCCCGGCGCAGCCGCTCGACCTCGGCCCGCGAGGCGTCCAATCCCAGAAGGCCGGGGTACGTCGCCTTGCCGGCCGTTTCATCCTTGTTTGTTCGCTTCCCGAGGTGTTCGGATGTCTGTTCGACGTCGAGGATGTCGTCCACGATCTGGAACATCAGCCCGATCGCGTCGCCGTACGCGCTGAGCGCATGCAGGCGGTTCTCATCAATATCGGGCCACATCCCGCAGATGGCGCCCATGCGGCACGCCGCCCGGATGAGCGCGCCCGTCTTGTGCGCGTGGATGCGGACCAGCCGCTCGTGGTCCGAGAGCCCCTCGCCCACTCCGCCCAGCGTGTCGTAGACCTGCCCGGCGATCATCGCCGACGTGCCGCGGGAGAGTTCGAGCGTCAGCGTGCCCGCCAACGCCGCGTCGCCCTGCTCGCCCAGCGCCTGGAAGGCCAGACTGAGCATGGCGTCGCCCGAGAGGATCGCCATGGCCTCGCCGAACCGCACGTGGGCGGTGGGGCGTCCGCGTCGCAGGTCGTCGTCGTCCATCGCCGGCAAGTCGTCGTGCACGAGGCTGAAGGCGTGGATCAACTCCAGCGCCGCCGCGGCCGGCAGCGCCCGCTCCCGCGATGACCCAACGCTCTCGCAGGCCAGCAACGCCAGCACGGGTCGGAGGCGCTTGCCCGGCGCCAGCGCGCTGTACTCCACGGCCTCACGCAGCGAGTCGGGCAGGCGCGCCTCGCGCAGGAACGCGCCGATGTACGCGTCCGTCTCCCGGGCCAGCGCCGCGAAGCCCGAACCGTCCACCGGCGAGGCGGCGGAGGGTGCGACCCGTACGGGCGCGGCGCGTTGTGCGTGTGGGGTGTTCACGTGATCGGTGTGGTCCTGGATGAGAACGCCCCCAGACAGGGCCTTCGCGGGGATTCTACGCCCGGGCATTCGCCCCCACAATCCGCGCAAGGACGGCGCGTCGATCCCCCCGGGGCGGCCCGTGATTTCAGGTGGCGACTTCCTGCGACTGGAAGAGGTCGTACATCTCTTCGGCGCTCTCGGCCGCGTACACGCGGTCGCGGAAGTCCGCCACGGTCATCAGGCGGCTGATCTTGGCCAGCGCCTGGATGTGATCGGACGTGCGATCGACGGGGCTGGCCAGCAGCACGATCAACCGCACCGGCTTCTGATCGATCGAAGAGAAGTCCATGCCTTCCGCGGGCTTGCCGATCGCCATGGCGAGATCACGCACGCACGTGGATTTACCGTGCGGGATCGCCAGCCCGTGCCCGATGCCGGTGCTGCGAGCCTGCTCCCGCGCCCACACGGCCTCTTTGAGTTGCGGCGCATCCGAGACCTTGCCCGCGGCCCGGAGCGTGTCCACAAGCTCGAAAATCGCGGATTTCTTGTCCGTCGCGGCGAGCGGGACCTTGATCGAGGCCGGGGTCAATATATCGAGGAGGTTCATCGAACGATCTCGGGCGGGAAGTGCCGGCGGCTCATGAGTGTGGACGCGTAGATCAATCCTACACGCTCACAACGACGGGGCAACACGTTCATCGCAGCAAGACGAAGAAAGACCCGTCCGTCCACGCCGTGGCGGCCTCACCCGGCCCGCCCTCGGGCAGCCGCAGCGTCGTCCGTTCCGCCCGGAGCGAGTGCCAGCGGTCCGCCCACGCGACGTGCGCCTCGTTCTCGCGTTCGTCGAGGCTGCAGGTCGAGTAGAGGATCGCCCCGGTGCGCGCGCCCGAGGCCGACCGGGCCAGCAGCGGCACGGAGTCGGCGATGATCTGCCGCTGGATCCCCGCCAGCTCGCGCACCCGGGTCTCGTCGAACCGGTACCGCGCCTCGACCCGACGCGCCAGCACGCCGGAGTTCGAGCAGGGCACATCCAGCACCACGAGGTCGGCGCGGCCGTTGTAGTCACCCAACGACTTGTGCGGCACGACGCGCACCCGCGGGTGCGACGCGAACGTTCGTGTGAGCGTATCGAACCGCGCCGGCGACACGTCCGTCGCGATGACCTCCGCCTCCGGGAACGTGTACGCCAGCAGCCGCGTCTTGGTGCCCATGCCGGCGCACGAATCGACGATCAGCGACGGGCGCAGGTCGCTCACCGAGGTGATCGCCAGCGTCGAGGCGGGGTCCTGCACCCAGACGTCGTTGCGCGACGAGAGCAGGTCGACGAGCTGGGCGCGCGTCCCGGTGAACACGCGGTGACCCGGCACACCGTGCGCCTCGCTGAAGCCCTCGACCAGCCCCGGCTCGCGCAGGAACATCGTGTTGAGGATGGTGGGGGGGGTGGCGACGCCGTGCAGCGCCAGGCGGCGCACATCGCGCATCGGCATCCGCTTCATCCACGCCCGCAGCAACTCCAGCGGGTGGCTCGTCGCCACCGAGAGCCGACGCAACGGGTCGCGCGGCATGACGTCGTCGGTCAGGGCCAGCGCCGTGCCATCGGAGAGGGGGATCTCGTCCAGCCCGTCGTTCCAGCGGTCGCGGCGGACGATCTCGCCGTTCTCGTCCCGCGACAGCCGGCCGATGTTCCGCAGCACCGCGTTGACGATCGCCCCCGCCCCGGGGCGGATCGATCGCTTGGCCCATTCCACGCACTCGTCCACCGCGGCGTGGGGCGCCGTGCGGTCGAGCAGCAGCAACTGGGCCGCGCCCACCAGCAGCGTGGCCTGCAGCTTCGTCTCCGCCTCCACCCACGGGCGGCTCAGCGACGACTCCGCGATGTATCCGAGCGTGATCCACCGGCGGAGCACCGCATCCTCGATGGCGTGGGCGAACGCGGCGTCGCGCTCGTTCAGGCCCTCGGTGCGGAGGGGCTCGAGGTCGAGGTCGGGGAATCGGCGCGTCTGCTGGGCGATCCGCCGGAAGACCACCTCCCGCGCGCTAAGCGTGCGCACAGGGCGGTCGGTTGGGCGACCGCTCGGGCGGCCGCCCCGGGGGGGCTGGCCGCGATGAAATGGCTTGCGTGAGGGGGGGCGTGGCACGGGGGCGAGTGTAGCCGCGGCGCCTCCCCGCGGCGCTCCCGGTCAGTCGTGACGGAGGGCGACGATGGGGTCTTGGCGTGCCGCCACGATCGCGGGATAGATGCCAAAGAGCAGCCCCGTGGCCGCGGCGACCCCGAACGAGAGGAAGATCGACCACATCGTCAACTGCGTGGGCAGCGACGCGTCGGACTCGAACCAAATCCCCACCGCCGGCAACTGATGCAGGCGCGGGACCGTCCATTCAACGATCAGGCTCAGGCCCACGCCCAGCGCGATGCCCACCAGACCGCCGATGGCGCTGAGCACGCCCGTCTCCACGAGGAACTGCCACACGATGTGCTTCCGAGTGGCGCCCAGCGCCCGGCGGATGCCGATCTCGCGGGTGCGCTCCGTCACCGACGCCAGCATGATGTTCATGATCCCGATGCCGCCCACCACGAGCGAGATGCCCGCGATGAACCCCAGCACGAGGTTCCACGTCATCGCCGACTTCCGCGCCGACTCGAGCAGCTCGTAGGGCACGATCAGCGTGATGTCCGTCAGGCGCGGGTGGCGCACCGTCATCAGGCGACGCGCCCGCTCGGCGTCGTTCATGACCTGATCGCGCCCCGTCGAGACGATGAAGACTTCCTGGATCTGCACCTCGCTCGCCTGGAACGAGCCGCCGTCGCGCCGCACCACGAGATCGCCGAAGACGCTCTCCGCGGTCGTGATGGGGATGTGGACGTCGAGGTTCATGTCCCGCCCGACCAGCGCCGCGCCCGCGCCGCCCGAGAGGCCCACCGGCGTCAGCACGCCCACGATGGTGATGACCTTGTCGTCGATCCGCAGCATCTCCCCCAGCGGGTCGGTGAACGGGAAGAGCTTGTCCGCGATCTCGTTGCCGATCACGCCCACCATCTCGCGCCCGGCGAGATCCGCCTCCGTCAGGTACCGGCCGCGGGCCACGCGGAGGTTCGCCACCGATCGCAGTTCGGGTGTCGTGCCGAAGGCCTGGCTGGTGATCCGCCGCTCCTCGTTGAGCAACTGGCTGCCCACGCTCTTGAGGGGCACGATCGCCTCAGCGTCGGGGAAGTTCGCACGCAGCGCGACAAGGTCCTCGCGGGTGATGCCGTAGCGGCTGGCCCACGCGCGGCGCCCGCCACCACCATCCGCGGCGTCGGGAGGCTGCTGCGACCGCACGATGATGTTCCGCGCCCCGAGGCTCTCGAGCTGGTCGAGCGCCTGCCGCTTCGATCCCTCGCCGATGCTCACCATCGTGATCACCGCCGTCACGCCCAGGATGATGCCCAGCGCCGTCAGCACGGACCGCAGCATGTGCAGCCGCAGGTTGTTCAGGCCCAGTTTGACGGTCTCGAGCAGGAAGGTCATGCGGGGTTCCGGGGACAACCGGGGATGCGGTGCGGCGGGAACGGCGGGAGTCGGCGGTGGGGCGCCCGTGGGGATCCGGGGGGATCCGGGGGCGTCGTCAGGAGCGATGGTAGTCTGACGGCGTGCCCGAGCCCACGCCGCACGATCCGGAACGTTCAGCCGACGCCGCGGCCAACGCGGGCGCCGACGTGCGCGCCGTGATGCGCGCCGAGGCGGAGAACGAGGTCGAGGGCGATGCCGGTTGGACGTTCGACGTCACGCTGTACCGGCTCGAGCGGCCCGGGGTTCCAGAGCAACGACTCGCGTCGACGATCTTGAGGCTCTCCTGGCAGGACTACGAGCGATGGTGCTCCGGCACGCTGCCGCCTTCGAGCGTGGCCGAGCAGGTCGTCCGCTGCGCTGCGGCGCGGCTGGGCGTCGACGCGATCCCGCCCACGGTCGACGCCTCGACGCTCCACAGGCGCACACCCGAACTCGACGACGACCTCGCCGCCTGCCTGTGATCGACGCCCGGCCTCAGAGGCCGTCGCCGTTGATCAGAACACACCGGAATCTTCGTCCTCGAAGACGCGGGTCTCGCGCACGTTGAGGCGCTTGCGCAGCCGGTCGAGGCTGAAGGGCTCGTCGTCGGGCACGAAGGCCCTGTTGCTCACGGCCAGCAGGTTCGCGCGGCTCGCGATGCGGTCGAACTGCTGGCGCGTCAGCGGCTGACGCCCCTTGATCTCGACGAGCGCCAGCGCAAAGCCGGAGGGGATGGGCACCACGACCACGCGGTCGGCCAGCGGCGCTTCGCTGGTCTGGCGTGTCGGGTCGAGCTTCTGGGCGGCCGAGAGGATGGCTTGGCGGTACGCGATTTCGTCGTCGGAGAGCGATTCGGACTCGAAGATGCTCCGGCGCGTCACGGGCCCCTCGCGGACCTGCAGCCCCGGGTGGCGCTGCATGTACTCACGCACGCCGATGCGGCGCACCTCGTCGCGGATCTCGTCGATCCGCGCCTCGAGCGCGTCGTACGCCTGCTTGAGCCGGATGTTGCGCACGACCTCGTCGCGGACCTGCTCCACGCTCTCGGCCGGCCCCGCGGGCCGGGCGTCGGTGAAGCGGGGGTAGTACATGTTGCCGTTCGCGCCCATCAGCGGCCCGAAGGCCACGCCAACCTGCGCGACGCGGGCGTTCTCGCCGACGACCTCGCGCACCTCGAAGATCAGCGATTCGAAGGGCACGCTGGTGGGTCCGATGCGCATCGTGCTCGCGCCGATGCCCGGCAACGCCCCGAGATCGGTGCGCCGCAGCCACTCGTTGCGCCGCTGCACGACGGGCTCCACGCGGACGCCGATGCGCTCCTCGATGCGGTTGGCGACCTGAGAGGCGATCTCCTCGAACGAGGTGACGCCGCCGCGCCAATCGGCCGGCACCGCACGCCAGCGACCGAGCTCGGGGAACGCCCGCACATCCTGAAGGATCGCGGCTCGGACGACCTGATCGACGTCGCGCAGCACGCGGTCGGTGGCCTCCTCGCGCAGCGCCTGGTAGACGTTCTCGCGCTCGACGTCGAACTCGCCAGGGTAGTCTCCCCGGTTCTCCGTCCAGCGCTTGCGCGCCTCGATGCGGTCGATCTCCACAGCGCGGCGGACGCGCTGGCGGTCGATCGTCAGCCACTCCACCTGCACCGCGGCCGGCTGCAGGTAGCCGATGCCGCGCTCGCCCTGGCCGGGCGTCACGTCGCGGTACCGCTCGAAGTGCGCGAGGATCGCCTCCTCCGTGGGCTGGGGCGACTCGTCGAGGAAGAGTTCCGCGCTGAGCACGCCGAGGTCGATGTCCGCGGCGTCGAAGAAGTCCTCCGCGACGGCGACGGCCTCGGGGCCGGAGATCCGCGCCCGCGCGCCGTAGGCCTCGGACATGCGGATGACGCCCATGGCCCGCGACAGCGTCCTGTCGACCTCGGGGCCGCGCTGCGCGAGGAGGGCGTCGCGGGTCGAGGCGATCTGCTGGGCGTAGAAGGAAGCGAAGCTCTCGATGGTCGCGGGGTCGCGCTGCTCGGCGGGCAGTTGCTGGGCCATGCTCTGGGCGAGCTGCTGCGAGAGCAGGGTGACGATCTCGACGCCGCTGCTGGGGCCGCCGACGAAGCCCGCGCGCTCCGCCTCGTGCACGAGCAGCAGCCAGTGCAGCCGCTCGTTGGAGCCGTCCTCCATGTTGAGCAGCGCGCGGCGGAGATCCGGCCCCATGAGGGCGTCGATCATCTGCAGCTCGGAGCCGGCGTTGAAGAGGTCGCGCTCGCGCAGCGTGCCCCCGTCGTACCGCGCCGCGACCGGGCCCCGCGTCGCGCCGCTCGATTGCGTGAGCGCCTGCGGCACGAGGAACACGACCATCAGCAGGCTGCCGCCGACGACGAGGATGAACTTGTTGTACTTGCGAAGAAACTTGAGCATGGGCGCTCCAAGAGGGGCGCGGCGCGGGCGCAGAGCCGGCCCTGTCGCGCGTGCGCCGCCCTTCAGATCAGCGGTAGAACTCGACGATCAGATTGGTGTTCACGTCGAAGGGGATCTGGTCCGACGTCGGCGACGCCAGGACCGAGAGCGTCAGCTCCGACGGGTTCAGCTCCAGCCAGCCCGGCACGATGTGCCCGACCATCGACTCCATGGCGTCGCGCACGACGGGCTGGATCTTGGTCTTGAGCGTCACCTTGTCGCCGACCTTCACGCAGTAGCTCGGGCGATCGACCTTCTGTCCGTTCACCATCACGTGCCCGTGCGCCACCAACTGGCGGGCGCCCCAGATCGAACGCGAGAAGCCGGCGCGACGCACGACGTTGTCCAGACGGCTCTCGAGAAGCTGCAGCAGCAGCTCGCCCGTGTTGCCGGGGCGACGCGTCGCCTCCTCCACCGTGTTGCGGAACTGACGCTCCAGCACGTTGTAGTGGAAGCGAAGCTTCTGCTTCTCGTTCAGGCGCACGCCGTAGTCGCGCAGACGACGGCCCCGGTACCCGTGGATGCCCGGGGGGGTCAACTGACGCTTGGCGGTGTGCTTGGGGAGGTCGGCGATCGGCACGCCGACGCGACGGGACAGCTTGACCTTCGGTCCGAGATAACGAGCCATGAACATTCTCCGTCTGCCTCGGCGTTGCGCCGGGGAGTGCCCCCCAAAGCGGGAGGCGATCCGCGCGAGCGTCCGCGACTGCGGCCCGCGCTCAGAAATGGGGATCCGGTCTCTAAGAACGCGGGGCGGGCAGGGCCGCCGCCGCAACAAGGGCACAGTAAAGCCGCCGCACGCCCCGCGGTCAACCCGCGACGCGCGCACGACGCCCACCCGTCCCTATCATGCCCACCCGTGCAGCGACCCAGCAAGACCCGTCCCGAGACCCTCGTCACGCTCCCCGTCCTCCGGGCGAACGGCGCGGGCGGTGCGCACCCCGCGGGGCCGGAAGCCAAAGAAAAATGCGGCGTCTTCGCCGTCTGGGGCGAGCCCGACGCCGCCCACCTCGCCTACACCGGCCTCTACGCCCAGCAGCACCGGGGGCAGGAATCCGCTGGCATCGCCGTCTCCGACGGGCAGCGGCTCGTCGGGCACACCGGCATGGGCCTCGTCCCGGAGATCTTCACCACCCGCATTCTCAAAGAACTCGGCGCCGTCGCGGCCAAGGGCTCGATCGGGCACAACCGCTACTCGACCTCGGGCGGCTCGCTCTCGTGCAACGCCCAGCCCCTGCTCGAGTCGTACATCGACGGGCAGGTCGCCGTCGCCCACAACGGCAACCTCGTCAACGCCGCGACCCTCCGCAGGCTCTACGAGGAAAACGGGCACATCTTCCACACCACCAGCGACACCGAGGTGGTGATCCACCTGCTCGCCTCGCCCCACCAGCAGCGCTCCGCCGATCCCCTCGCCGCGACGCTGCGACGCCTGCAGGGCGCGTTCAGCATGGTCTTCCTCTTCGCCGACCGCGTGGAAGCGGCGCGCGACCCGTGGGGCTGGCGCCCGCTGGTGCTCGGGCGCACGGAGAAGGGCGCCCCGTGCATCGCCAGCGAGTCCGTCGCCCTCGACGCCATCGGCGCCACCTACGAGCGTGAGGTCGAGCCGGGCGAGGTCGTCACCCTCAGCGACCGCGGCGTGGAGTCGCGACGCTTCGCCGAGGCCGTGTCGAGGCCAGCCCACTGCGTCTTCGAGCACGTGTACTTCGCCAGCCCTTCGAGCTTCGTCTTCGGGCAGACCGTCCAGATCGTCCGCGAGCGCCTCGGCGAGGAACTCGCCCGGGAGGCCCCCGTCGAGGGCGGCGCCGACTACGTCATGCCCATGCCCGACTCGGGGCGCTCCGCCGCCAACGGCTACGCCCGCGCCAGCGGCATCCCCTACCGCGAGGGCATCGTTCCCAATCGCTACGTGGGGCGCACCTTCATCAAACCAACCCAGACCGAGCGCAACGCCGCCGTGCGCCTGAAGCTCAACGTCATCCGAGAGATCGTCAACGGCAGACGGCTGATCGTGGTCGACGACTCCATCGTCCGCGGCACGACGACGCAGGCCAAGATGTCGCAGCTCCGGGCCGCGGGCGCGAAAGAGATCCACCTGCGCATCTCCTGCCCGCCCATCCGCCACCCGTGCTACTTCGGCGTGGACTTCCCCGAGCGCACCCAGCTCATCGCCAACGAGCGCAGCGTCGAGGACATCAGGAAATACCTCGGCGTGGACTCGCTGCGATACCTCTCGCTCGAGGGCATGCTCAAGTGCGCGGCGACCCCGGGCATCCCCGGCGACCACTACTGCACCGCCTGCTTCTCGGGCGAGTACCGCATCGATATCGACCACCCCATCGCCCACGAGGCCTTCGAGCCGCGTCAGATGCAGTGGTTCTGAGGGGGGGGCTAGGCATCAGGCACTAGGCATTAGGCATCAGGCCTGGAAAGAGGGCTTGAGACTGCTCACGCATCGCCACTTTTCCGAGTGCCTATTCCCTAATCCCTAATCCCTAATCCCTATTGCCTAGTGCCTATTGCCTAGTGCCTACTTCCTAATCCCCCAACGCCTCCCGCCCCCACGGGATGTCGAACCGCTCGCGTGTGCGCACGTACGTCAAACCCGCCATGCGTCCCACCGCCCGCAGCCGCTCCGGGTCGATCCTGTACCGCTCGTCGACGACGCCGTCGCGCACAAAGACGTGCACCACGCGACCGATCACCACGTTGCCGCCCCCGGGGACGCCCGGGTTCAGGCGCACCACGTGCGTCGTCTCGCACTCGAAGCACACCGGCGCGAGCGCCACGCGATCGGGGCGCACCCGCGCGCTCGGGGCGCGCTCCAGGCCCGTCATCTCGAACTCGCTCTCGCCGTAGGGCAGGTCTTCCGCCGCCGCGGCCATCTGGCGCTCGTACGCCTCCGTCGTCACGTTCACCACGAACTGCCCAACGCCCCCCTCGCTCGCCGGCTTTGCGTTGCGCAGCGTGTCCTTCTCAGTCCCCGACGGGCTGTTGGAAGGGCAGAACAACAGCGACATCGGGTCCGAGCCGATCCCGTTATAGAACGAAAATGGCGCCAGGTTGTACCGGCCGTCGGGCGACACGGTGGACACCAGCGCGATCGGGCGCGGCACAATCGCGCCGATCAGCAGCTTGTACCGCTCCTGCAGTTCGATCAACGACGGGTCGATTTCCATGCCCGCAGTGTACGGCCCGCGCGCGCCAATCGGCGCCCACCGCGCAGCGGGCCGCGGCGGCCCCTCCGATTCACGCGCCCGTCTTCTCCAGCCGCCACAACCCCTTGTCGATGTCGAGCAGGTCGGCGCGCAGTCGACCCGGGTACATCCCCAGCCACGCCTCCACGCACGCCCGCTCGCCGGGGCGCCGGCCGTCGTCGAGGATGATCGTCGCGCCGACGTTGATCGAATCCCACAGCAGGGGCAGCGCGGGCGCCCGGCGTGGGCGCCCGTCCGTCGCCGGTGGGCCGTCGATGAACACCACGTCGTAGGGCCCCTCGGCCCGGGCAGCGCTGCAGCGCGAGTACCACGCGAACTCCTCACCCCCGATCCGCACACCGCTCGGACGCAACGGCGACACGAGCACGCTCGCGCGGCGTTGCAGCCCGTGCCGGCGCAGACGACGCCGGACGATCCTCGCCCACGCGCACGAATGCTCCATGCAGACGATCCGCGCATCCGTGCCAACTTCTTCGATCGCTCTCGCCATGACCAACGTCGACGTGCCCGGCCCGCACTCGAGGACCCGCCGCACCGGGGGCGCCGACGCCAGCGACGCCAACAACGCGCCCGTGCGCGGCCCAACGCCGCCGACCGGCCACCCGTCGACGCCGACCCCGCAGTCGGGCCTCGTGCGCACAACGCCGACCGCGCATGCCATCGCGATGTTCAGGTGATGCCGCCCCGCCGTTGCGATGCCGTCCAACATACTCGAACGCTTCCTGTGCGAATCGAAGCGGTGGTGCTCCACCACCATTGGTCGCCGATCGTTCTTCGGGCGTCAAGGGCGTCGATTGCGTGCGGCGGCGTCGAGAATCAGTCGCAACAGCCCGTTTCGATGCGTATCAGGCCGTGCCGGCCTTTTCATGGCGGAGTTGGCCGCACGCCGCGGCGATGTCGCGCCCGCGGCTGGCGCGGATGTGGGTGTTGACGCCCCGACGGCGCAGGATCTCCTGAAAGGCGCGCACGTCCTCCGTCCCCGGGCGCGCGTAGGGGATGCCCGCGACCTCGTTGTAGCGGATGAGATTGACGTTGGCCCGACCGCCGGCGCGCCGTCGCATCGCCTGCACCACCTCCGCGAGTTGCTCGGCGTGCTCGGCCCGGTCGTTCACGCCGCCGAGCAGGATGTACTCGAGCGTCACCTCCCGCCCGGTCTTTTTGAACCACACCGAGCACGCGTCCAGCAGCGTCTCCACGGTGGTGAACTCCGCCCACGGGATGAGCTCACGCCGCAGGTCGTCGTTGGGCGCGTGGAGCGACAGGGCCAGCGTCACCGGCAGGTCCACCTCGCGCGCCAGCCGCTCGATCGCCTGCGGCAGGCCCACCGTCGAGACGGTGAGCTTGCGCGCCGAGATGCCCATGCCCCAGTCCGCCGCCAATGTGTGCAGCGCGTGCGCCACCGCGTTGAAGTTCGCGAGCGGTTCGCCCATGCCCATGAAGACGACGTTGGTGATCCGGCCGACCTCGGGGAGGCGCGCGAGCCGCCACACCTGCTCGACGATGCGCCCGGCGCTGAGGTTGCCGTCCAGCCCGCCCATGCCCGAAGCGCAGAAGCGGCAGCCGACGGGGCACCCCACCTGACTCGAGACGCACGCCGTGCGCCGGTCATCGGTGGGGATCATCACCGTCTCGGTCTGACGCGTGGGGTCGCCGCCCGCGCCGAGCAGCGGCAGGGCGACGCCCGCAACGCCCGTCGCGCCCCCGGAACCTCCCGCCCCCGTCGCGCGGCCCTCCTCCGACCACTCAATAAGCAGTTTCTGCGTGCCGTCGCTGGCCGACTGATGCGCGAGCTCGTCGCCGGAGAGGAAGGTCATGCCCTCGCGCAGCGTCGCGCGGTCGCGGGCGCTGAGGTTGGTCATCGCGTCTGGATCGACGACGCCCTTGCGGTACACCCAGTCGAGGATCTGCCCCGCCCGGTAGTTCCCCCCGGAGATCCCCGCCTCGGCGCACCACGCGCGCAGCGACTCGGGCGTGTGCTGGAAAATGTGCTGGTCGGGGTGGCGCATGGGGGGGATCGTAGCCGCCGCCGGCGCCGACTTCGTGGAGGCGTGGGCTGCCCGCTGAGAATGCGTGAAAATCAGGCGTGTTTCGGCGTCAGGCGTGACGCCCGTCGCACGCAGGCGCCGAACATGTTGCGCGGCGCCGTTCCGGTCACCTCTCCCGACTACGTCGGGAGAGGCCGGGTGAGGGCACCTGCCTCGCTCCATGAACGACCGCGCCTCGTCTTTGCAACAGCGGGCGCGGGTGCGTTCGGAGTGCGTGCCTTGATTGGTGTCCCGGTGATCTATTGGGTTGCTGCGAGCCGAGCACTGAGGAAGAGGAGTGGGGGGAGAGGACGGGCGGGACGCCCGTCCCAATAGGTTTTTCTGGGTTGAACGCGGCGCGCTTTGGCTCAGGTCTGTCCGATGGTCAGCGGCGTGGCGCCGTAGCGATCCGCCGTGATCTCGTAATGCCCCACGCGGATGCGTCGTTCTTCGGGGTCCACGCCGCGGTCGCGCATCATGTGCTTCAGGCTGGCGGGGAGGCCGAACTCCTGATCCTCGTCGAAGACGTCGCGCATCTCGATCGTTCCGCCGTACTTGTCGATCAGTCGTTTGCAGATGCCCGCGACGAGGTCCTCCGGCGCCGACGCCCCGGCCGTCACCAGCACCGTCTCCTCGCCGTGGAACAGGCCCTCGTCGAGCTCCGAGACGTCGTCGAGCAGGTGCGCGGGCACGCCCACGTTGCGCGAGATCTCCGTCAGCCGCACCGAGTTGGAGGAGTTCTTCGACCCCACCACCAGCACCAGGTCGCACTCGGGCGCGATCTGGCGGACCGCGGCCTGCCGGTTCGTCGTCGCGTAGCAGATGTCGCTGCTCGGCGGCGACTTGATGTTGGGGAACGCCCGCTTGAGCGCATCGATGATCACCCCGGCGTCGTCGGTGCTGAGCGTCGTCTGCGTGAGGTACACGAGCTTGTCGGGGTCGTCAATGCGCAGGCCGCGGATATCGTTGGGCGATTCGACGACCTGGATCGCGTCCGGCGCCTCGCCGCGCGTGCCGACAACCTCCTGGTGGTCCGCGTGCCCGACGAGCAGGATCTGGTACCCCTGCCGGGCGTAGCGGATCGCCTCCATGTGCACCTTCGTCACCAGCGGGCACGTCGCGTCCACCGTGCGCAGGCCGCGCGACGCCGCCTGCTCGCGCACGGCCGGGGAGATGCCGTGCGCCGAGAAGACGAGGATCGAGCCCTCGGGGGCGTCGGCCACGTCCTCGACGAAGGTCACCCCGCGGTCGATGAAGCGGTGCACGACGTGCTTGTTGTGCACGATCTCGTGGTAAACGCAGATCGGGTCGTCCGGGCACAACTCGATGAGCTGGTTGACGACGTCGATCGCCATGTGGACGCCGGCGCAGAAGCCGCGAGGGTTGGCGAGGAGGATGCGCATGGGTCGTGGCGCCGAGGGGGAGGTGTTCGGGTGCGAGGGCCCGCCGAGCGTGCGTCGGACTCGACGAAACGGGCGTTGTGACGCATCATAGCCCGATCGGGCGCCGCCGCGCCCCCGCACCCATGCCGCACGCCACCACCCAGCACGACGCACCGTCGCCGCCCGCATCACGGGGGCGTGGCCGCACGCGCCGCGGCCAGAGCCTCGCCGACATGCTGGCGCAGTGGGGCCCCGACGCCGATCCCGCCGCGCCCTCGCTCGACGAGGCGCGCCGCACCGTCCGCGCTCTCGCGCTCGGGCACTACGAGAACTTCCCCGTCCTCTCCCGCCTCGTCCCCGACGACCTGCGCGACGACTTCGCCGCCGTCTACGCCTTCTGCCGCTGGTCCGACGACCTCGCCGACGAAACCGGCGCCGACGACGCGGCCCGGGCCCGCTCCCTCGAACTGCTCGCGTGGTGGCGCGCCGGCCTCCGCGCCTGCGCCGCGCACGCCCGGGGCGACGCCCAGGACCCGCCGCGCCATCCCGTGTACGTCGCCCTCGCGCAAACCATGCGCGCCCGCGAACTCGACGAGGCGCCCTTCCACCACCTCCTCGACGCCTTCGAGCAGGACCAGCGCATCATCCGCTACGAGACGTGGGCGCAGTTGATGGGCTACTGCGAGGGCAGCGCCAACCCCGTGGGGCGGATCGTGCTGGCCCTCGCCGGCCACACCGGCGCCAAGCCCGGCGACGACGAGCGGCTGGCGATGTCCGACGCCACCTGCACCGCGCTGCAACTGGCGAACTTCTGGCAGGACGTAAGGCGCGATCTCCTCGAACGCGGCCGCGTCTACATGCCCAGCGCCGAAACGGGCATCGACGCGACGACCCTGCGGGCGTGGTCGCACCGCGACGACGACCCCAACGCCCGCGTGCGGTTCATCCGGGCGCTGCGGCCGCTGGTGTGCCGCACCCGCGAGTTGTTCGTGCAGGGGCGCCCGCTGGTGCGCACGCTCGATGCGCGCATCCGCCCCGTCGTCTGGCTCTTCGGCGCCGGGGGCGAGCGCATCCTCACGAAGGTCGAGCGAGCCGGCTGCACCACGCTGTGGGCACGCCCGCGCCTCACCGGCGTCGAGAAGGGCGCCCTCGTCGCCCGCGCCGCGGCCGGCCTGTACCCGGGGGCACGGGCATGAGCAGCGTCGCCCGCACAGACCGAAACGCCCCCCGGGCCACGCCCGCGCCCGCGGGCGGCCCCGCCGATGCGCGCCTGACGCGCGCGCGCGAAGTCTGCCGCGACATCACCAAGCGCGAGGCCGGCAACTTCTACTGGGGCCTGCGCCTCACGCCCGAGCCCCGTCGATCCGCGCTCTACGCCATCTACGCGTGGATGCGCCGCGCCGACGACGAGGCCGACGGCGCAGCGCCCGTCGAAGAGCGCCGCGCCCTGCTGCGCAGCCGACGCGCCACCCTCGATAAGCTCCGCCGCGCCGGCGCCCAGCCGCCCGACGACCCCGTCTGGCTGGTCCTGCACGACACGCTCACCCGCTACGACATCGGTGTTGCGCCCTTCGAGGCGATGCTCGACGGCCTCGAGGAAGACCTCGATCACACGCCGTACGAAACCCGCGACGACCTCGCCCGCTACTGCCGGCGCGTCGCCTCGACCGTGGGCGTGGCGTGCGTCTCGGTGTGGGGCCTGCGCGACGGCGTCGCGCGCGACGAGGCGCTGGGGCTCGCCGAGCGACGCGGCGTCGGCTTCCAGATCACCAACATCCTGCGCGACATCGCCGAAGACCTCGGGCGCGGCCGCGTCTATATCCCCAGCAGCGACCTGCGCGCCCACGACCTCACCGCCGACGACCTGCGCGCCTGGAAGCACCCCGAGCGCTGCGCCGAATTGGTGCGCAGCCTGTGCGCATGGGCGCGGGCGGAGTATCAGGCGTCGGCGCCGCTCGACACGATGATCGACCCCGCCTGCCTGCCCACCCTCCGCGCGATGACCAGCATCTACGCCGGCCTGCTCGACCGCATCGAGCGCGACCCCCAGCGCGTGGTGCGCGAGCGTGTGCGCCTCTCGAAGGCCAGAAAACTCACCATCGCGATCGGCGCCGTCGCCGGCGCGAAACTCGGCGCCGGGCGCAGCGGCGCCGGGGCCCCCGCGGGGCGTGAGGGCGCGTGAGCCAGTCGCGCCCGGACGTGATCGTCGTCGGCGGGGGCGTGGCCGGGATCGCGGCGAGCGTGCGCCTCGCCGGCGAGGGCGCCCGCGTGCTGCTGCTGGAGACGCGCAAGAAACTCGGCGGCCGCGCCACGTCCTTCACCGATGTCCGCACCGGCGAGACGCTCGACAACTGCCAGCACGTCGCCCTCGCCTGCTGCGTGAACTACCTCGACCTGTGCGCACGCCTGGGCGTCGACCACCTGCTGCGCTGGACGGAGGAGATCCACTGGGCCGAGCCGGGCGGGCGCATCAGCACCATGCGCCCCGGGCCGCTGCCCGCGCCCGGGCATTTCACGGGCTCGATGCTGCGGGCGACGTTCCTCGATCTCTCTGAGAAGCGCGCGATCGCGGGCGCCATGCTCGCGATCCTGCGCACGCGCGAGGCGTCGGGCACGTTCGGCGACTGGCTGCGCGCCCGCCGCCAGCCGGAGCGGGCAGTGCGCCGGTTCTGGGAGCCCGTCGTCGTCAGCGCCTGCAACCTCGGGGTGGACCGCGTGGACGCGTCGTGCGCGATCAAGGTCTTCCGCGACGGTTTCCTCGCCGCGCGCGACGCCTCGCGCATGAGCGTCGCCGGCGTGCCCCTCGTGCGCCTGTACGACCCCGCCGAGCGGGCTATCCACGACGCGGGCGGCGAGGTGCGGCTGGGCGTGAGCGTGTCGCGCGTGGGGGAGACGAGCGTCACGACCGATGCGCACGAGACGATCGTCGCCGAGCGTGTGATCTGCGCTGTGCCGCCCGAACGGGGCGCGAAGATCATCGACGCCGACCTGCGCGTGCGCGACACCCGCCTGCACGCGCTGGAACGTTTCACCCACAGCCCCATCCTGGGCGTACACCTCGAACTCGACCGCCCTGTGATGGATCTGCCCCACGCCGTGCTGCTCGACCAGCGCACCCAGTGGGTCTTCAACAAGGACGAGACGCCCCCGCCCCCGGAAGTTGCTCGGGACGGGGCCGTCATCGGTGGAGATGTTTCCGGGGGAGGCACGGGGGCCACTTCCGGGGGCGGGGGCGCCTCCGGGGGGCAGCGCCTGCACGCGGTGGTCAGCGCCGCGGACGAGTGGATGGGCCTCACCGAGGAGGAGATCGGCGCCCGCGTGCTCGAAGACGTGCGCGCCTGCTTCCCGCGCGCGCACGACGCATCGCTGGTGCGCGTGCGCGCGGTGAAGGAGAAACGCGCCACCTTCGCCGCCACGCCCGAGGTGGAGCGCATCCGCCCGACGATCACCGGCGAGACATCGCTGCTGCTGGCGGGCGATTACACCCGCGTCGGCTGGCCCGCCACGATGGAGGGCGCAACCCGAAGCGGCTACCTCGCCGCCGCGGCGTGCCTGGGCAAGGACGAGGCGTGGGCGCTGTCCCCGGACCTCGCCCCGGCCCTGTTGCCGCGAATGCTACGTAGGTAAGCCGACGGCTCGCGCACACACATCTGGCGTGTGGTCACATCGGGCATGCGGCCACGCCGTCGAAGAACGCGGCATACTGCGGCTCGATGACCTCCGGCGCGTACATGCACCCGGCCTCACGGGCGCGGGCGCTCGACTGTTCGTAGAACGGCTCGTCGTCGCAGAGCCGCTCGATGAGATCCGTCCAATCGCGCACTTCCTCGCGTGTGGGCACGATGTGTGTGCGGTGCGTGAGGCGTTCCGGCAGCGGGAGCACGAAGCCGCCGCCCTCCTCGGGGCCGCCCTCGGGGCGGACAGTGTCGGGCAGGCCGCCGCGGTCGCTGACGATCGGGGGCACGCCGTTGACGAGCGCCTCGGCGCCGATGCGCCCCGATGGTTCGCACCACAGCGAGGGCACGAGCACGATGCGCGACTGGGCGTAGATGCTCGCCGGCATGGCCACGCCGGGCGCGTGCATCAGGCTCTGGTGGCGAGCGAGGTCGACGCCGGCGTCGTTCGCGGCCCGGAGGATCGCCCCCGTGTCGCCGCGCGACGCGACGGTGAGCAGGGGGATGTCCGGCCTGCGGACGCCGAGTTCCTCGAACATGCGCACCATCGCGTACACGCCCTTCTCGAGCGTGGGGTTCACGGCCGTCACGAAGACGGGCTCGTGCCGCGGCGCGACCACGTCGGCGGGGTCGATGGGCGTGGGGATGGGCACGCTGTCGAGGCCGATCTCGCGTTTGTACGTGTCGCTGAGCCAGCGCCCGGCGCTCAGGACGTGGTCGACGTGCTCGAAGGCTTCGCGGTGGAGGTAGCCCGCGTTGCGCAGGCCGAAGACGATCGCCGACCCGCGGGCGCGGGCGGCGCGCAGTCGGGCGACGTGCTCGGCGGAGCCGCCGTAGGTGAAGACGGCGTCGGGGCGTTCGTCCTCGAAGGCGGCGTCGACGATCCGATCCAGCGCTGCGTTGTGCCCGCCGAGGCGCCCGCGGAAGGAGGCGCCGCCGCTGATGAGCACGGTGTGCTCGACGGCGCGGTGCGTGCAGCGCAGGGCCCGGGCGCCGGCGACGCTGTGCTCCGCCACGCCCGCGCACCCGTTGCGCCGGAGCGTCTCGAGCGCGTCGAGCGGCGCGGCGGCCTCGGTCTCGGTGGTGCTCACGGCGCGCACGCGCCACCCGTTGCGGGCGGCGATCTCGCTGATCGTGCGCATGGACCGCGCCGCCCCACTGGCGGGGTCGAAGGGGAACTGTTCGAGCAGGAGCAAGAGGGAGCGAGACAACGCGTCGGCCTCCGGCGGCGCGCCGCAGCGCGCATGGGGTCGCGTGGGCGCGTCCGAGGGGATCAAGACGAGCGGACGCCAGACCCCACAACGTAACACGGCCCCGCGGGGGGGCCGTGTTACAACGGGTCCTGCGCGTGTTTTGCTGCGATCAGCGCCGCCGGCGCAGCGCGATCAGCCCGGCGATGCCCAGGAGGGCGAGGGCGCCGGGCGTGGGGACGATGAGGATGTCGATCGAGTTCGGCGGGATGGTGAACGTGAGCTCCGACGAGGTGGTGAAGCCCGTCCAGTTGAACGCCACGCCGAAGCTCCAGAACCCGTTGGCGTCGATGTCCGACGACCACGGCTCGGCGAGCAGCGTGTCGATGAACACGCCCGAGCCGTTCTCGGCCATGTGCGACAGGAAGCGCGCGTTGTCGCCGCCCGGGTTGACGGCCGCCCCGACGGTCCACTCGATCTCGCCGTCGGTGACGTCGATCTCGATGTCGTAGGTCATGGCGAGGAAGTCACCGGCCTTGATCGGGCCGCTCATGGACCCGAAGGCGAGGACCTCGAACCCGAACGCGCTGAGGCTCTCCCACTCGTCTCCGGTGATCGTGCCCGTCGTGCCGTGCATCTTGACGCCGGCGCCGTTCTTGAACGCATCGGCCTGGAACCCTCCGCCGTCGAACTGCCCGCCGGAGGGGAAGCCCCAGACGATGTCGGTGACGGTAAACGTCGCCGCGTAGGCGTTGGCGCCGGCGACGGCGAGGGGGGCGACCGCCAGCGCGGTCTTCCCGGTGGACATCAGCGCCCGGGCGCGATCCATGAGTGTGCTGCTCATCTCCGAACTCCTCCTGTGCGTCGCCGGGGTGTGCGGCCCTCGACGACATTCCCTGTGCAAGACCCCACGCCTCTGCGTGGAGTTCCTGACCCAGACTACCGGTCCCCGGCGCCCGTGATCAAGGGTTTTTCCGGAACACATCGAAGTTTCACACGATTCTGCGGCGTCCGGCGCTCGATGTGTGCGCGCAAAGAGAAGCCCCGCAAGGACTTGGCGTCCCTGCGGGGCGGATGGTCGGATGTGTGATTTTCGGCCGGCGTTCAGGCCGCGGCGGCCGCGGCGGGCACGGCGCGGGAGGCCTTCGTGGCCTGGGCGACGATCTTGTCGAAGGCCGCGGGGTCGTGGATGGCGATCTCGCTGAGCATCTTGCGGTTGAGCAGGCAGCCGGACATCTTCAGCCCGTTCATGAACAGGCTGTAGCGCGTGCCGCGCATGCGGCACGCGGCGGTGATGCGGGTGATCCAGAGGCGGCGCATGTCGCGCTTGCGGGCGCGACGGTCGCGCCACGCGTAGCGGCCGGCGCGCATGAGCGCGACCTTGGCCTGCTGGAAGTGGCGGGACTTGGTGCCGAAGTAGCCGCGTGCTTCACGGAGCACGCGCTTGTGCTGGCGCTTGCGGGCGGCGCCTTTGCGTACGCGGGGCATGGGTCGGTCTCCTGCGTCGGACGGGGCGGGACGGGCGCCCTCACGCGGGGCGGCTCCCGGTCTTGCGGACCCGGACGACGGTTCGGGGGTTTCTCGGGCAATCGCCCGCGCACCGCGTCAGCGGCGCGCGTGGCGTGAAGGTCGATACGAATCGCTCAGAGGCTCGCGGCGGCCTTGCGTGCGGCCTTGATCGCGGCGCGCTCGGCGGGGGAGGGGCTGCGCCGCGACGTGGTGCGCGGCTGGTCGCGCCCGCGCAGGCGCCGGTGCAGCATCTTCTCGAGACGCTTGGCCTCGCCGCTGGGCATGAACTTGTCGATGCGGAACTTGCGGAGGCGCGATCCCGGCTTGTCGGAGCGGAGGTGCTTGCCGCCGCAACGCTTGTGCTTCACGAGCCCGGTCTTGGTGACGCGGATCCGCTTGAGGATGGCCTTGTGCGACTTGTTCTTGGGCATGATGACGACGTCCCTTGGGTCGGGCGTGCGGGTGGATCGGGTGTACGGTCGGCCTCGCCGCGAACAAGCCCCAGCCCGTGCGGCGAGCCGGGCAGTGTAGGAGCCACACCCCCGCCCCGCAAGGATGGGCCGTGGGGAAGGCGGAGGGGGTGTGCGGCGGTGGGGGCGCCGTGGCCTCGCCCCTGGCGTGGCCACGATCCGGGGGTCAGAGG
>RECZ01000117.1 GCA_007693765.1 Phycisphaerales bacterium
GCTGCGCCGCCGAAACCCTGACCATCGACGACGAGGCCCGCGACTGCATCGCCCAGGGGCGCACACGCGAACTCGACACGCTCTACAAAGAGCCCCGAGCCGGCCCCTTCATCGAAGTCCGCCCCGGCGCCATCAAGCCCTTCCTCTCCCACGCACGAGCCGGGTCCGCCCTCATCGGCTTGCGCAAAGCCCTCTAATCCGCCCGGGCTCGAGCGGCCAAAGAACCAAACATAATACAAACACGCCCCCGTGCTGCTGGAGAAAACCTCGCAACATCGGGGGTTTTCGCTTGTAAACCTGCATCGGGATGGTCTAGTACAGTCCATGCCCCACTCGCCCGGCGATGCGGAACGCCGAGCGGCGCCTTCACAGGCTCCCGAGAACCGCGGATCCTCGCCGGATTCCCCCCCGGCGTCCCGCCCACGTCATACCCATGTGAGGAGACGAGTTCAGATGCAGACATCGATCACCCACGCCCGTCGCGCCACCGCCCGCCTTCCTATCGCGGCCGCCTTGGTGCTCAGCGCCGGCGCCCTTGCCGGAGCCGACTGCGCCACGCACGCGCACACCATCGAAGAGGCCTTCGTCGCCGTCCCCGCCCTCGCCGCGGCCATCGAGGCCGTCAGCGCCAAGAGCGACGACGCCGCCGCGACCCGCCGCAACATCCTCCACAACCTCACCTTCAGCCCCACCTGCTACCCCAACGACCTCACCCGCGAGGAGTGGCAGAACATCCTCGAGCGCTACCAGGGCCTTCCCCCCACACAGCTCGCGCCCGTCCCCGCCGGCGACGAACGCTTCTTCACCGACACCATCGTCTGGCAGGGCAACCGCGGGCAGGGCCCCTCCGGCCAGGCCGCGGCCACCTTCCTCACGTACTCCTTCCCCGACGACGGCACGACCTGGGGCCTCTCGCAGATCTCCGCCACCGGCCCCAACGACCTAAACGCCAAGCTCATCGCCCAATTCGGCGCCGGCAACCTCGACCTCGGGCGCGAATATTTCCGCGCCGCGCTCGCCTCCTGGCGCGCCAACACCGGCCTCGATTACGACGAGTCCCCCGACGACAACACCCCCATGACCCAGGACGTCACACCCGTCTCCACCCGCGGCGACATCCGCATCGGCGGGCGTGAGTTCGGCACCGGCTCCTTCCTCGCCTACAACGCCTTCCCCAACGCCGCCGGCTTCGCCGGCGTCGGCGGCGGCGACATGGTCATGAACACCTCGTTCTTCATCGCCGCCAACTTCAACAACCCCGCCAACGACTACCGCTACCTCCGCAACACCGTCGCCCACGAGCACGGCCACGGCACGGGCTTCATCCACGTCACACCCTGCAACGGCACCAAGCTCATGGAGCCCTCCATCAGCACGAACTTCGATGTCGTGGGGGTCGACGAGAAGCGCGGCGCCGGGCGCAACTACGGCGACCGCCATGCCGGCAACCACTCCGCCGCGAACGCCGTCGACTACGGCGACCTCGCCTCGCCCATCACCCGCTCCGTCATCGAGCGCGACCTCTCCCTCAACACCGCCACCGGCCCCAACAACACCAACCAGGACTGGTTCCGCTTCACGCTCTCCAGTTCCCAGCCCGTCGTCCTCACCGCGACCCCCACCGGCGGCACGTACTCCAACGGCCAGCAATTCTTCGGCTGCTTCGGCTCCAACTCCACCATCAACGCCAACAGCGCCGGCAACATCACGCTCGAACTCCGCGACGCCTCCGGCGCCAACGTCCTCGACTCCAGCGCCGGCAGCCCCGGCGGCGCCCGCACCGTCAACGCCGGCACGCTCAGCGCCGGCGAGTACACCGTCCGCGTCATCGACGTCGGCCCCAACTCCAACCAGAACATCCAGCTCTACGACCTGTCCATCGCCGTCGACAACGCCCCCGCGCCGCCCTTCGCTGTCGCCGGCATCAACAAGCGCGTCGCCGCCAACACCAACTGCTTCTTCCTCGGCGACATCAACTCCCGCGTGAACCAGCCCGGCGCCACCCTCAGCGCCGCTTCCTACGACTGGGACCTCACCGGCGACGGCGTCATCGACGCCGCCGGCCAGCCCAAGCCCGTGACGCAGTACGTCTCCAACGGCGTCTACAACGTCACCCTCCACCTCACCGACTCCAACAACATGACCGCGACGGACACCATCACCGTCACCGTCGTCGGCGCCACCACCGCCGTCACCGACGTCAACCCGCCCGCGGGCGATCAGGGCGCCAGCGTCCCCGTCGTCATCACCGGCACGAACTTCAAGAACGTCGCCAGCGCATCGGAGGTCACCGTCTCCGGCTCCGGCGTCTCCGTCACCGGCACGCCCGTGCCCAACGCCGCCGGCACCGAGATCAGCGGCCTCTCCTTCGTGATCGACGCCGGCGCCACCCTCGGCGCCCGCACCATCACCGTCGCCAACTCCGACGGCTCCGCCTCGGGCGTCGGCCTCTTCACCGTCGACGCCGCCAGCGTCTCCTGCCCCGGCGACTTCAACGGCGACCTCGTCGTGGACTTCGACGACCTCAGCATCGTCCTCGGCGGCTTCGGCGCCGCCTTCGACTTCGCCGACCTCAGCGAGGTCCTCGCCAACTTCGGCGTCGATTGCAACTGACGCCGCCGCGAAAAGCGCTGCTTCCCCACACCACAACCGCCCCGGCCCTTCAAAAAGGCCGGGGCGTTTTTCTTGTACTCGCGCACAAAGCGCCTCAACCCCGGACCAATCGCCCGCTCACTCCACAACGTGCGCTGGCCGCGGCGTCTCCTCCCCGATCTTCTCCCGCTTCAACTCCGGCGCATCCCCGCCGTCCCCCTCGTCCCCCTCGTCCCCCCCGCCGTCCTTGAGCGAGAAGAGCCACTGATCGTCCCCCACCCGCGCCTGCAGATGCACCGGGCGCCCCCACAGCCGGCGCAGGTTCCGCAGCGTCTCGCCCGCCTTGGCGATCTCGATCTCCATCCCGCTCCACTGGTGCGCCAGGTACAGCTCGCCGCGGTTGAGGTAGTTCGCGTCCACCACGTAGACGAACGGCTTGCCCATGTTCGTGATGCGCGCCAGCAGCGCCCGCTTCACCGTCTCGAAGTCGCGGCTGACGATCCTGTCCGCGCCGCTGGCGCTGTCGCGCCGGTAGTGGTGCATCCGCTGCCGCTCGACGAAGTCCTCCGTCAGGAACTCGTCGATGAAGCTCACATCGTTGTAGATCGCGCGCACCTCGAAGATCTTCTCGCGCCCGGCCATCGACTTGTCGTCGAACGCGTGCTTCGCGCCCAGCCCGTCGATCCCCTCCCACGCGGCGCCGTGCTGCCCCGTGTCCCACCGCCGCTCGATGTCGCGGAACAACTCCAGCCCCATCTTGTACGGGTTGAACCCCCCCCGCGGCGTAAACACCACCCCCCAGAGTTTGTCCGCGTAGTCCA
>RECZ01000146.1 GCA_007693765.1 Phycisphaerales bacterium
TTCCGAATGCAAGCAGAATGCATGTGATCGCCGTGTGCCATAGTATAGGCGACTTAAGTGAAGTGTTCATCGAGTCACCGCCTCTCTTCTTGCTGTTAGAACTCGCACTGATACATCTGTGGAACTTCATGGCGTTGCACTTCAAGATAGTGAGGGGAAATATTGTATTCGTGCTCAAAAGCCTGTGCCTCCATTTCGCATTGATTCACAAGAAAATAGATGCGATGGTCTGTATGTGAGGTTACCGATTGCGCAAGGTGCGGGTCAACACCGAATCTTCGGGAATTGCGCAAAGATATCGGCACGATTCCCGGCTGGCGGCAAACATTCCGTACACGCGATACACAACGCGGCGTGGACGATTCGATCGCCCACGCCGCGGGGAATGACGTCGTGTTGTCGGCCGCGTGCAGCGCGATCGGCGCTGCGCCCGCTCACCCGTGGATGAGCCGGCCCTCCGCCGCCAGGGCCGCTTCGTGCAGGCCCTCGTACATCGTGGGGTGGGCGTGGACGGTGCAGATGATTTCTTCGGTCGTCGCTTCGAGGCGTCGCGCCAGGCCCATCTCGGCGATGAGTTCGGTGGCCTGATCGCCCATGATGTGCGCGCCGAGGATCTCGCCGCGCGGCAGGCCGCGGATGATCTTCACGAGGCCGACGTTCTGGTTGGAGGCGATGGCCTTGCCGTGCGACTGCCAGTTGTACGTGCCGACCTCGTAGTCCTCGCCCCTCTTGAGGCCTCGCTCCTTGAGGGCGCGCTCGGTGTAGCCGACGCTGGCGACCTGCGGGTGGCAGTAGGTGCAGCCGGGGATGACGGAGTAATCGATGGGGATGGGGTCGTGCCCGGCGATGCGTTCGACGCAGGCGACGGCCTCTTCGCTGGCGACGTGCGCGAGCCACGGCGGGCCGATCACGTCGCCCACGGCGTAGATCCCCTCGACGCTCGTCTTGTAGGTGAGCGGCTTGGCGCTGGAGAAGTCCGCCGGGTCGTAGTCGGTCTTGATGTGGTCCTTGACGACTTCGAGGCCGAGCGAGTCGTCGAAGAGGCCGTCGTAGCGCCCCTTCACGCCGATGGCGAGCAGCACCTTATCGGCCTCGAGGGTTTCCTTTTTGGAGTCGTCCGCCTTGCCGTCCTTGAAGGGGGCGACGGTGACCTTCACGCCCGTCTTGGTCGTCTCGACCGCGACGGTGGTGGTGGAGGTGCGGATGTCCATGCCGTGCTTCTTGTAGACCTTCTCGAGGGCCGCGGAGATCTCCTCGTCTTCGACGGGGAGGATGCGGGGCAGCATCTCGACGACGGTGACCTTCGTGCCGAAGGCGGTGTAGAAGTAGGCGAACTCCATGCCGATGGCGCCCGCGCCGACGATGATCATCGACTTGGGCATCTTCTTGAGCGTCATGGCCTCACGGGCGCCGATGATCTTGTCGCCGTCGAACTTGGCGAAGGGCAGTTCGCGCGCGACGGAGCCGGTGGCGACGAGGACGTTGTCCGCCGTGATCGTCTCGCGGGGCTTCTTGGCGGGTGTGGCGGGGGCGCTGGTCAGTTCCTCTTTGACCTCGCAGTCGAAGACCTGCACCTCGCACGGGTTGGAGCGTGTGCGGCCGCGGGTGATTTTGGCGTGACCCTCGAAGTGCTCGATCTTGTTCTTCTTGAACAGGAAGTGGATGCCCTTGTTGAGCTTGCCGGCGACGTCGCGCGAGCGCCCGATCACCTTGTCCCAGTTCACCTCGACGTTGCCGAAGGAGAGGCCCCACGTCTCGGCGTCGCGGACCTTCTCGTAGAGTTCGGCGTTGGCGAGCAGCGCCTTGGTGGGGATGCAGCCCCAGTTGAGGCACACGCCGCCGAGCTTGCCGCGCTCGACGCAGGCGACCTTCAGCCCCATCTGCGCCGCCCGGATCGCGCCGACGTACCCGGCGGGCCCGCCGCCGATGACGATGAGGTCGAAATGCTTGCTGCTGGACACGTGCGCAACTCCTCGGGCTCTGCGGCGGCGCCGGGGAGGGCTCGGGAGCCTTCAGCGACCGCCGTTCGGTGCATGGTCGGAACGAAGTGGAGGCGGATTGTACCGGCTCGGCACGCCCTGACGAGCGGGACGCGGTCGGCGTTGTTCGGCGATGTGCGGCCTCGGTCGGACCTCAGCGCTTCTCGTGCGTCACCGGGTTGTGCCACACCCGCCCGTCCCGCTCCAGCAGCTCATCGCTGGAGCGCGGCCCCCACGTGCCGGGCGCGTACTCCTGGATCTGCTCGCGCAACCGCGCGGAGTCGAGCAGGGGCTGGCAGATGCGCCACGCGCCCTCGACCTCGTCGCGGTGCTTGTAGAGCATGCGGTCGCCGCGCATGGCGTCGAGCAGGAGCGGGCCGTACGCCTCGACGGGCTTGGCGTCGAACGTTTCGGAGTAGTCCATGTCCATCTTGACGGAGTCGATCCGCACGGTGGGGCCGGGGACCTTGGCCTCGAAGCGGAGGCTCACGCCGTCATCGGGGGCGATGTTGATGATGATGCGGTTGGGCGGGCGGCGCTCGCCGGTGTCGAAGGGGGGCACATCGCGGTAGAGCCACGTCGGGGGCGGCTTGAACTGCACGACGATCTCGGTGAGCTTGCGCGCCATCTTCTTGCCCGAGCGCAGGTAGAAGGGCACGCCGGCCCAGCGGGCGTTGTCGATGTCCACGCGCATGGCGCAGAAGGTCTCCGTCTTGCGGGCGGGGTTCACGCCCTTCTCGTCGATGTACGCCGGCTCGTCGCCCGGGCCGGCGCCGTAGCGCCCGAACGCGGCGATCTCGTGGGCGAGATCACCCGGCGCGGGGCGGGCGGACTCGAAGACCTTGATGCGCTCGCGCGACATGCCCTCGGCGTCGTGCATGCTGGGCGGCTCCATCGCGACGAGGGACATCACCTGCACGAGGTGGCTCTGGATCATGTCGCGCATGGCGCCCGCGCCGTCGTAAAAATTCGCGGCCCGCGAGCCGACGCCCAGCGTCTCGTTCGCGGTGAGCTGCACGTGGTCGATGTGCTGGCGGTTCCAGACCGGCTCGAAGATGGTGTTGGCGAAGCGCATCACGAGGATGTTCTGCACCAGCTCCTTCCCGAGGTAATGGTCGATGCGGAAGATCGAATCCTCGTCGAACACGCGCCCGAGGGCGCGGTTGAGCGAGCTGGTGGAGGCGAGATCCTCGCCGAAGGGCTTCTCGACCACGATGCGCTGCCACGTCATCATGTCGCGGTTGATGGCGCACCAGCGCTTCCCCTCGGGCACCAGCCCCGAGCCGCCCACGCACTGGATGATGGGCTTGTAGAGGTTGGGCGCGACGGAGAGGTAGAACAGGATGTTCCCCTGCCCGAACGGCGACGCGGGCAGTTTGTGCAGCGCCGTGAGCTCCTCGATGCGCTTGGCGATGCCGGGGTAGGCGTCCATCTCCGAGGCGTCGCCGGGGTGGTAGTGGATGCGCTGCGCGAAGCGCTCCCAGCGCGCCTCCTCGAACCCCTGGGCGTGGTCGCGGGCGCTCTCGACGAGCTTCTCGCGGAAGTCATCGTCGCTCATCTCGGTGCGGGCGATGCCCAGCACGCACGTCTGCTCGGGCAGCAGCCCCTGCTCGTGCAGCTCGTAGAGCGCGGGGATGAGCTTGCGGTGCGTGAGGTCGCCCGAGGCGCCGAAGATCACGATCACGCAGGGGTCCGGACGCTCTGTGGGCTTGGTGTGCGCCATAAGCGCGCATCGTCCCGCCATGCGCCCCCGGGGTCAACGCGAGGGGGTGCGCGCGAGGGGATTACCGTCAGGAGGCCAACCACCGGGGGGCAACTTCCGGGGGGGTCAGGGCGCGGGCGTCGCGGCTTCGAGCCCGGGCAGGGTGTAGTCGAGGGGCGCATCGATGCCGAGGGTCCAGCCGAAGCCGATCCACACGACGAGCATCGCCGTCCAGATCACGAAGAACGCGATCGAGTAGGGCAGCATCAGCGAGATCAGCGTGCCGATGCCCGCCTTCTTCACGTACTGCCGCATGAACATCAGCACGACGACGATGTACGGGTTGAGCGGCGAGATGCTGTTGGTCACCGAGTCGCCGATGCGGTAGGAGGCCTGCGTGAGTTCGGGGCTGATGCCGACCTGCATCAGCATGGGCACGAACACCACCGCCAGCATCGCCCACTTGGCCGACATCGAGCCCACGAACATGTTGATGAAGCCCACGAGCACGATGAACCCGACCATCAGCGCCCACGTCGGCAGGCCGATCTCCTGCAAGTAGGTGCCGCCCTCGATGGCGAGCATCTGCCCGAGGCCGGAGTGCTCGAAGAACTTCACGAAGATCGCCGCGAAGAACGCCAGCACGATGTAGTTGCCCAGCCCGGACATGTACTCGCTCATCATCCGCACCACGTCGCGGTCGTTGCGGATGGTCTTGACGACGATGCCGTACGCGAGGCCGGGGAAGAAGAAGAGCAGGATGAGCAGGGGCACGATCACGCCGATCCATGTGGCGAAGGGTCGCGCCTTGCCGGGGCCGACGGTGTCCGGCGCGTCGTAGAGCGGCATCCCGGGGATCACCACGCACGCCACGATGGCCGCGATCGTCAGCACCATCACCACGCCCGCGACGAGCAGGCCCTTCACCTCGGTCTTGTCGGGCGTGAGGGACATCGTCTCGTCGCCGTCGCCCAGCGAGCCCGGGCCGCCCTCCGCGGCCGAACGCTTGTTCATGCGCGGCTCGACGATCCAGCGCGTCACACCCCAGCCGGTGAAGGTGATGACGAACGTCGAGGCGATCATGAACCACCAGTTGCACGCGGGGTTCACGTTGTAGTCGCGGTCGATGATGTGCGCCGCTTCTTCGGTGAGGCCCGAGAGCAGCGGGTCCAGCCCGGTGATGAAGAGGTTGGCGTTGAACCCCGCCGCGACGCCCGCGAACACCGCCGCGAGGCCGACGAGGGGCGATCGGCCCACCGCCTTGTACAGCGCCGCGGCCAGCGGGGGCAGCACGATGTACCCCGCGTCCACGGCCATCGAGGACATCACGCCCATGAAGAACGTCGCCGGCGTGAGCAGCGAGGAGGGCACGACCAGCAGCGTCGTCTTGAGGGCCGCGGCGATGAAGCCGGACTTCTCCGCCACCGCGATGCCGATCGCCGCGACGAGCACCAGCCCCAGCGGTCGGAACTCGACGAACATCTTGATGACGTTCTCCGCGAACCAGCGCAGGCCCTCGCTGCCGAGCAGGTTCGTGGCCTGCGCCTGCAGCACCACGTTCCCCGCGTCGTCCGTGAGCACGCTCTCCCACTGCGCGTACGCGGCGATCGCCGAAACGACCATCACGATGAAGGCGCCGATCAGGAAGAGCGTCGCCGGGTCCGGCAGGGCGTTGCCGATGATCTCGACCCAGTCGAGAATCCCCCTGCGACGCTTCTTCACGGTCGTGGTTGGCTCCATACGGGGATTCGTACGGAATCCCCGCCCCGAACGCAAGTGGATGGCCACGCTCAACCTAACTCTGGGTGCCACACCACAGCCGAAGGCTGTGGTGTGCTCAGCCCCCGAATACGGTTTCACCATCCGGGCGCAGCCGGCGTGTCGGATACGCAACCACTACTGCCCGTAGGGCAGTAGTGGCACCCGGAAATGTGGGCGCTCGTTCACGCTGAACTCCACTGCCTCCGCCATCAGACGCAGGTCGCCCGCGAGGAAGCGGTCCAGGGCGTCGTACACGTCCGCCGGTGTGCGCGCGAGGCGCACCGTTTCCTTCAGCGGCTTGCACGGCCCCAGGCGCTTGCCGAACCACGAGATGCGGCGCCGGATCTGGATCATCGCGGAGCGTTCGTCGCGGTGTTCGAGCAGGAGGTCGAAGTACGTGCGCACGATCGCGATCTTCTCCGCCTCCGTCGGCTCCGGCGGCGCCGCGCCGGTGGTCTGCAGGGCCCACGCGTCGCGGAAGATCCACGGCGCGCTGAAGGACGCACGCCCTATCATCACCCCCGCGCACCCCGTCTCGCGGATCATCGACACGGCGTCCTCCGGTGTTTTCACGTCGCCGTTGCCGATCACCGGCACATCGGCGAAGCGCGCGCCCACCGCCTCCACCACGCGCGCGATGCCCGAGCGGTCGCACGCGCCGGTGAACTTCTGCGCCGCGGTGCGCCCGTGCACCGTCACCAACGCTGCGCCCGCGTCCGCGAGGCGCACCGCGAGGCCGGGCGCCGTGAGGTCGCCCTCGCCCCAGCCGAGGCGCATCTTCGCCGTGACGGGCACGCGCCCGCTCGACGCGTGCTCCACGGCGCGGGCGACCTTCTCGAAGACGCCCATCGTGCGGCAGGGGTCGCACATCAGCTTCGACCCACCGTCGCGCTTCGTGACCTTGTCCACGGGGCAGCCCATGTTGATGTCCACGATGGTGGCGCCGTGCTCGACCGCCCAGCGGGCGCCCTCGGCGAGGATGTCGCCGTCGCCGCCGTAGAGCTGCATGCCGATGGGCTTGTCGAGGTCGTTGGTGCGCGCCAGGTCGAGGCTGGTCGCCGTGCCGCGCAGCAGGCCCTGGGGCGAGAGCAGGTCCGTGCACGCCAGCCCCACGCCCCCGAGCGCGCGCGCGGTGAGCCGGAACGCGAGGTCGCAGTAGCCCGCGACGGGCGCGAGCATCAGGTTGGTCTCCAGCGAGACGGGTCCGATGCGCAGGGGCGTGCCGATCATGACGGGCGAATCGTACCCCCGCGCCGGCGTGCGCATCCGCGGCAACCGTGCAGCCGGGGGGCACGAACCGGGTACCATCCATCCGTGCAAACACCAGCAAAGCCGCGTCTGCCGTCCCTGCGAGCCCTCCGCGCCCCGCTGCGCGCGCTGACGATCGCCCTCGGCGCCCTCGCCGCGTGCGCCGTGCTGGCCGCCGGCCCCCGCCTGCTCGCGCAGACGGATGCGCCCGGCGCCGCCCCCGGGGGCGGCGCCATCGCTATTTCCGGGGGTGCTTCCGGGGGCGCTTCCGGGGGGGCCGCCGCCCCGATGATCCCGGCCACGCTCGCGCAGCAGCCGGCGACCGCGCCGGCCGCGGACGGGTTCAGCATCTGGGGGCTGTTCCTGCAGTCGTTCGACCTCTTCACGATCATCATCCTCGCGGGCTCGGTGGCGGCGTTGGCGATCATCATCCGCAGTTGCATCGTGATCCGGCGCTCGCTGATCCTGCCCGACGATGTGACCTCCGGTGTGCGCCTCCACATCGCCGAGCGGAACTGGACGGGCCTCCAGGAGCTTGTGGCGCAGGACGAGGGCTTCCTCGGTCGCGTGCTGCACGAGACGCTGCCCAAGCTCCGCACCAACCCCATGGGCGTGCACGAGGCGTGCGAGATCGCCGCCGACAACGAGTCCGCCAAGCGCTTCAAGGAAGTCGAGTGGCTGGGCGTGATCGGCAACCTCGGCCCGCTGCTGGGCCTCGCCGGCACCGTCTGGGGCATGATCATCGCCTTCACCGCCATCGGCGAGACGGGCGGGCAGGCCGCGGCGGCGCAACTGAGCGTCGGCATCGCCAAGGCGCTCTTCCATACCTTCCTCGGCCTCACGCTCGCGATCCCCAGTCTGTTCTTCTACGGCGTGTTCCGCGAGCGTCTCGACCGCCTCTGCACCGAGGGCACGATGCTCGCGACCGACAGCGTGGACGAGGTCGCCAACGCCGTCGTCAACAACTCCTGAGGCGGCGCGAATCCCGTGAGCCAACGCGCGAAAAACCGACGACGCCACAGCGACAAGCCCCTCATCGTCACGCCGCTGATCGACGTCGTGATGGTGCTCATCATCTTCTATCTGATGGTCGGCGCGTTCGTGTCGGGCGATTACGAGGACATGCTGCTGCCGCTGGCCGTCTACGGCGACGATGTCTCCGGCGGCGCGGTGTACACCGTCAACGTGCTGACCCGCCCGGGCGAGGACGGCGTCGACCGCCCCGCGATCATCGTGCAGGGCAGGCCCACCAGCGTCGCCGAACTCACCGGCGACGTGCGCGCGCTCCTGCTGCGCGAGCCGGGCACGGTGGTGCAGCTCCGCGCCGCCCGCGATCTTCCTTACGGCTCGGTCGAGCCCGCCGTGCGCGCCCTGGCGCAGGCCGGCGTGCGTGAGATGCGCCTCGTGACGGAGTCCGCCCGATGAGGACGTCCCAGCGCAACCTCCGCTCGCGTCGGCGCGGCGTCCACGGCGGCGGACCCAACATGACGCCCATGGTCGACGTGGTGCTGGTGATCCTGATTTTCTTCATGGCCGCGATGGGCCTCGCCGTCCGCGAGCACTTCATCCGCACCGGCGCCCCCAGCGCCGCGGCCGACGCCGGGCGCGCCCCCGGCCCCAGCGCCGCGCTGCCCGACGACCCGCTCCCCGCCAGCCGCGCCGTGCTGCGCCTCGTCCGCGACGACCGGCGCACCCTCGTCTCTGGCCTCGGCATGACGCGCGTCGGCATCAGCGAGGTCGATGCGCGCCTGCAGCAATTCGCCGAGGCGGGCGCGGCCGAAAGCGTCATCGTGATCGTCGCGCCCGACGCCGATGTGCCCTATCAGGACGTCGTCCTCGTGCACGACGCCTGCGCCCGCGCCGGCGTCGCCAACGTCCGCCTCGGCCTCACCCCCGGCCCCCCGGAAGTCTCCCCCGGTTAAATCCCCCGGATAACTCTCCGGATACATCCCCCGCGCCCGGTCTTCGCCCGCGACGCGGCGCCCCGTTCCGCTACCATCCCCGCGTGTACCAGACGCTGCTGATCCGCCGCTATCTCACCAGCCGCATCATGCCCCTGTTGGCGGCGTTGGCGGTGCTGCTGTGCACGGCGATGGTGCTCATCGTGTGGTCGGTGATGGGGGGGTTCCTCAACATGCTGCTCGCCTCCGGGCGCACGATGATGGGCGATGTGCTCATCTCGTGGCCCGTCGTGGGGATGGCGCACTATCAGGAACTCATCGACGACCTCGAGGCCGACCCGCTCGTCCTCGCCGCCACGCCCATCGTCGAATCGCCCGGTCTGCTGGCCACGCCCGACGGCTCCATCGCCATGGTGCAGGTGATCGGCATCGACGGGCGCGGCTACGACCGCGTCACCGGCTACAGCGACGCCGTGTGGTGGCGCAACCTCGAAAAGCCCATGCCCCGCGACACAGACGGGGATGACCCCCGGCTCCACGCCGATTTTACCGGCGTCTTTGAAGACGCCCTCCGCATGTCCGGGCGCGACCCGCGCACCGGCGAGGATGCGCCCGCCATGGTGCTCGGCGTCGAGGTCTCGCAGCTCAACCAACGCGTCCCCGGCGGCTGGTACGAGCCCCGGTACCTGCAACTGCGCACCGACAGCGCCACCCTCAGCGTGCTGCCCATCAGCGCCCGCGGCGTGGCGATCGACGTGCAGGCGCGGTCCTTCCCCATCGTCAACCAGTTCCGCACCGGCATCTACGAGGTCGACGCCCGCACCGTATTGGTGCGCCTCGACGCCCTCCAGGAGATGCTGGGCATGGCCGCGGCGACGCGCGTGCGCGTTCCCGGTTCCGCCGACGCCGACCCGCTGGGCCTCGGCGTCACGCTCGACGAGCGCGGCGAGCCGGTCTTCGCGCAGCCGGAGATCGTCGGCGCATCGCCCGCGCGCGTCACGACCGTGCTGGTTCGCGCCCAGGACGGCGTCTCCGCGCAGCGCCTGCGCGACCGGACGGCGGAGATCTACCGAGACTTCGCCCAGCGCCACGGCCGCGCCGTGCCCTCGCCCGACTCCATCCCCATCCTCACGTGGGAGCAGCGCCCCAGCATCGCCGCCTTCATCGGGGCGGTGAAGAAGGAGACGGGTCTCGTGCTGTTCATCTTCGGGTTCATCTCGATGACGTCGGTCTTCCTCGTGCTGGCGATCTTCTGGTCGATGGTGAGCGAGAAGACGAAGGACATCGGCGTGCTGCGCGCCGTGGGCGCCGGGCGCGCCGGCGTGGCGTGGCTCTATCTCGGGTACGGGCTGGCCATCGGCGTGGTCGGGGCGACGCTGGGCGGGCTGCTCGCGCTGGTCGTGGTGCACAACATCAACCCGATCCACGACTGGATGGGCAGCACGCTGGGCCTCGTCGTATGGGACCCGAGCGTGTACTACTTCTTCGAGATCCCCAACCGCGTCGAGCCGTCGAAGGCGATCATGGTGATGTGCGCGGGGGTGCTCTTCAGCGTCGCCGGCGCCCTGCTGCCCGCGATCAAAGCCGCCCACATGGACCCCGTAAAGGCCCTCCGCTTTGAGTGACCGCCCCGCCACAACGCCCACCGAGACCGGGCTGCACGCGGCGCAGCGGCGCACCGACGCCGACGCCCCCATGCTGCGGGCGATCGACGTGCGCAAGACGTACCGCCTCGGGCGCGTGAACGTGCCCGTGTTGCGCGGCGCATCGATGGACGTGCAGCGCGGCGAGTGGGTGGCCATCCTCGGCGCATCGGGGTCGGGCAAGTCCACGCTGCTGCACCTGCTCGGCGGGCTGGACCGCCCCGACGCCCCGCCCGGCGGCGGCGAGATCCGCTTCGAGGGCACGGGCCTGCGCGACATGTCCCGGCGCGCGCTCGATCAGTACCGACGCCGGCGCGTCGGCTTCATTTTCCAGTTCTATCACCTGCTGCCCGAACTCAACGTGATGGAGAACACGCTGCTCAGCGCCATGGCGGCCCACTCCATGGGCGCCTACGCCGCGAACCGCGGCGGGCTGCGGGCACGGGCCGAGTCGCTGCTGGGCGCCTTCGGCCTCGCCGAGCGGCTGCGCCACCGCCCCGCCGAGCTCTCCGGGGGCGAGCGCCAGCGCGTGGCCATCGCCCGCGCCCTCATGAACGAGCCCGACGTCCTCCTCGCCGACGAGCCCACCGGCAACCTCGACCGCAAAACCGGCGACGCCATCCTCGACCGCGTCGCGGCCCTGCGCGGCGAGACGGGCCAGACCATCGTGATGGTCACCCACGACGAGGAAGTGGCGCGCCGCGCCGACCGCGTGGTGCGCCTCGAAGACGGCGTCGTCGTCCGCGGCTGATCTCCAGAAGCACACGCCACGCGCGCCCAACCGTGGCCACGCCTGTGGCGAGGCCGCGGCGCCCGGCAATTCCCGACTGCGGCGCCGGGGGCGCGATTGTGC
The DNA here is from genome assembly GCA_007693765.1 of Phycisphaerales bacterium. Classification (GTDB taxonomy): domain Bacteria; phylum Planctomycetota; class Phycisphaerae; order Phycisphaerales; family UBA1924; genus RECZ01. The sequence continues at coordinate 11,088 of RECZ01000146.1, forward strand.
GCACGAAAAAGGCCCGACGACGCGAAGTCGCCGGGCCTCTGAGGAATCTCGAAGTTGTTACGCCGTCGTCCCGGTGCGTCGAACGCGTCGGGGGGAACCGGCGTGGGGGCTCAGCACTCCTGGCCGAAGTTGGAGAGGACGTTGCTGAGGTCCTGGAAGTCGTACGAGCCGCCGAAGCCGGTGAGGACTTCGCTCAGGTCTGCGAAGTCGACGGCGCCGTCGCCGTTGATGTCGCCGACGAGTTCGCAGCCGCCGGGGGCGTCGACGGTGAAGACCATCGCGTCGGGCGTGCCGGGGCGGAAGAGGCCCAGGGTGGCGTCGGCGGCCTCGGGCTTGGCGTCCGCGGTGAAGCGGAAGTTGTACATCGTGCCCCAGCGGAGCGCGTTGGCGTTGATGTTCTCGGAGAACGTCTCGGTGGCCCAAGTCACGGCGCCGTTGGCGACGGTGATGTTCCACGGGGCGCTGCTGTAGTTCACGCCGCCCTCGCCGTCGCCGCTGTGGTGGTTGACGTAGTGGGCGCCGACGTTGGTGACGTTGACGTTCGCGGGCACGGGCACGGAGAAGGACTGGCCCGAGCGGTGCGAGGTGAGGTTCTGGATGGCGTACTCGTAGTCCCAGGTGCCGTCGCCGTTGTCGAAGACCTTGTAGCCGACGATGAAGTGGCCGGTGTAGGGGCCGGAGTCGTTGGGCACATCGACGTCGAGGATGGTCACGCCGGGCTCGAAGTCCTGCCAGGCCTGGATGCCGGCCTGCTGACGCTGCGTGGCCTGCGCCCAGGAGAGGTTGTTCACGGTGCCGACGCCGCCCTGCTCCGCCCACGTGAAGGTGAAGCGGCGGTAGGAGGCGTTGTTGCGGGCGTTGCCGGCCTCGTGGTCGTCAGGGGCGACGTACAGACCCTCGGCGAAGAACAGGGCGCCGGGGTTGAGGGCCGGATCCATGTCATCGTTGAGCACCTGCAGGCGCTTGCCGATGGGGGCGTTGTTGGGGGCGGTGGCGTAGGGGTAGGTGAAGAAGCCGCTCGCCGCATCGACCTGCCAACGCGGGCCGAGCCAGGAGTAGGAGCCGTTGAGGCTGGCGGAGTAGGGGTCGGAGCAGTACACGCCGAGGAGACTGCCGCTGCCGGAGGACTGGCAGGGGTTCTGCGGCGTGGCGCAGAGGGACTGCTGCAGGGCGGTGAAGCCGTGCTTGAGCCAGGACATGCCGATCTGCTCGTAGCGGCCGTCCTTGAGGCGGTAGAAGTTCTGCGCGATGACAGGGTGGCGGTTGTTGTTGGCGAACCACTGGAGGTTCACGTCGCCGAGGTTGCAGGAGGTGGTGCCCACGGAGAAGGCCATGATGCCGTTGACCGGGCCGCCGGTGTTCCAGCGGGTGTAGTTGCCGAAGCCGTTGAGGTCGCCGACGATCACGTCGGGCCCGATGCTGCCGCGATCGCAGTCGGAGCAGGGGTTGCCGTCGAGCGTGTACTGGCCCTCGATGAGGACGTTGAGCTCGGCGTTGTCGAGGGCGGCCTCGTGCAGCAAGCGCTCCGCCTCGGCGTGCATGCCGGCCTCGCTGAGCATGGTCGCCAGACGAAGGAGCGTGGAGACGTCGTTGGGGTCTTCGATGGCGATGTCCGTCATCTCGGTGATGGCGGCGGCGCGCTGTGACTCGACCCATTTGGCGGTGTCGACCTCGGCGTGGGCGGCGGTCACCGCCGCGACGCTCAGGAACGCGGCCGCGGCGCTGTGCAGATGTTTCATAAGTCTCGTCATCCTCGTGTGGGGCGTGAGAAGAGAGACCGTGCGGCCGGTGGGCACGCGACGGCCATTGGGACTGACAACGGCGTGGCGCCGTTCAGAATTGGATCGTACCCCCGGAGGGTGTGTCTGCAAGAGGAAATCGAACAATCGGGGGCAACTTCCTCGGACGTAGGGTGAGAACTATTCCGCTCTGGAGCCCGATCTCCGCCCCCGTGAAACGTGCGGAGGCGTCAGATCTTGTGTACGGTATATGTTCGCTCCGGTGCCTGTACGGATCAGCAACTGGCCCCGAAGGTGGCCAGCACGGCGCTGAGGTCCTCGAAGCCGTACGTCTCGCCGAAGCCGCTGAGCACCTCGCTCAGGTCGTCGAAGCCCACTTCGCCGTCGCCGGTGACGTCGCCGGCGAGGAAGCACCCACCCGGAGCGGGGAGGGAGACGGCGAGCGAGGCGGGGCCGGCGCCGGGTTTGAAGAGCCCGAGCACGCAATCGCCCTCCTCGGGCGGGCGTCCGGGCGTCGTGATCGTGAAGGTGTAGACCGTGCCCCAGCGGAGGGCGTTGGCGTTGGGGTTCTCGCTGTAGTTCTCGGTGGCCCACGCCGCGACCCCGGTGCTGGGGGTGAACTCCCAGGGCGTGTTTTCGATCGTCACGCCGTCGACGCCGTCGCCGGAGTGGTAATCGGGCGCGTGGAACTCGGCGGTGTAGCCGCTGTCGGCGAGGCCGGGCGAGGGCAGCCTGAAGGCGCGCACGCCGCGATCGGAGTTGAGGTTCTGGATGGCGTAGACGTAGCGCCAGACATCGTCTTCGATCTCGGAGACGCGGGTGGCGATGAGGATGCGCGCGGGCATGCCCTCGCCGCCCTCGTCGGGGATGTCGACGATGTCGATGCGCACCTCAGGGTCGTATTCCTGCCACGCGTAGACGGCGGGCAGCCCGACGCGGGTGGGGTTGTTGACGACAAAACTGGCGCGGTACTGCGTCTGCTGGCCGTTGAGGTTGATGTTCACGCGCCGGTACGAGGCGTTGTTGAGGGCGTTGCCGGCCTGCGCGTCTTCGAGGTGGATGTAGATCCCCTCGACGAAGTAGAGCGCGCCGGGGTTGTGTTCGGGCGCGACGTCGGCGTTGCGCACCTGCAGGCGCCGGTCGATCAGGTTGTTCTCGATCGGCGGCGAATCGAAGGGCAGCACGTACGTGCCGGCGGAGGGGTTGACCTCCCACCGCGGCCCGAGCAGCGACTGCGTGCCGTTGAGGCCCGCGGAGTATGGATCGGAGCAGTTGGGGTAGAGCACCTGAGGACAGCCGGCGGGGCCTTCGCAGGGGCCGCAGAGGTTCTGCTGCAGGGCGCAGAAGCCGTGCTTGAGCCACGACATGCCGATCTGCTCGAAGCGCCCGTCCTTGATGCGGTGCATGTTCTGCGCGATCACGGGGTGGACCTCGTCGTTCCACGACATGATCTCGTCGCCGATGTTGCACGAGGTCGTGCCCACGGCGTAGGCGCTGACGCCGTCGGCGAGGTCGCCGTCGAAGCCGTAATTGGCGATGCCGTTGATGTCGCCGAGGATGACGTCCGCGCCCGTGCTGCGATCGCAAGTCTGGCAGGCCTCGATGTCGGGGCGCTCCAGATGCGTGCGCAAAGCCTCGTCGATGGCCGCGGCCTCACGCACCAGTTCGGCGGCGTGCGTGCGCTCTCCCACGCGCTCGAGCATCGCGGCCAGGCGCAGGCGGGTGGAGGCGTCTTCGTTGTCGTGGGCGACGATCTCGATCATCGCCTCGATGGCCGCGGCGTCGAGGGCGCTGAGACGCTCAGAAGCGTCGGCGCCCAGGGCGGGCGCGCCGGGCAGCGCCAGCGCGCCGGCGAAGAGCGCGGCCGCGGCGATGGCGCGGCGTCGAGGGGTGGGTCGGGCCTTCGAAGTGGCTGCGAGCATCGGTTCTTCTCCTCCGTCGTCGAGGCCGGTGGGCGTCCGGGCGGTCATCGGCACGGTGCGCGGGCGGCTCAAAAGCGGGATCGTCAAGGCTATGCACAACGCCCGCGAGGGGCGCGCAGGCCCCATTTGTTTGGAATATGGTAGCGTGTGGTGGTGGATCGACTCGGCCCTCCGGACGCTGAAAGCGGGGAGCGCCGGAGCGAATGGGGGCCTTCCGGTGGGAGGATCCCGGGGGGTTCCGGGGGCGCCGAAGTGGCGGTCCGGGGGCGGAGGTGGGCGGGAAATAGTGCGCCTGACGGCGCGGAGGGGCCGCTGCGACTCATACGGGCGGGCGCACGGGCCGATGAGTGCAGACCCGTGGCGCCGATGTTGGCACGCGGCTCGCACATGTTCTCGGAGCGTCCGCGCCGGTGCGCACCAGCGCGGGGCGTGAGGGCGCACACGCGTCCGATACCGATCGGGCCCTATAGTGCCGCGTCACAGGACGCAGAGAGTTGGGAGCAACCACATGTTTGAGCGCTTCACAGATCGTGCCCGCAAGGTGATGGCCCTGGCCAATCAGGAGGCCCAGCGGTTCAACCATGAGTACATCGGGACGGAGCACATCCTGCTCGGTCTGGTGAAGGAGGGCTCCGGCGTCGGCGCCAACGTCCTCAAGAACCTCGACGTGGACCTGCGGAAGGTGCGTCTCGAGGTCGAGAAGCTCGTCAAGTCGGGGCCCGAGATGGTCACGATGGGCAAGCTGCCCCAGACGCCCCGCGCCAAGAAGGTGATCGAGTTCGCCATCGAGGAGGCGCGGAACCTCAACCATAACTACGTCGGCACCGAGCACCTGCTGCTGGGCCTGCTGCGCGAGCACGACGGCGTGGCCGCGCAGGTGCTGATGAACCTCGGCCTGAAGCTCGAAGAGGTGCGCGAGGAGGTGCTGAACCTGCTCGGCGCCGGCATGGAGAGCGACGAGGTCGAATCCGCGGGCAAGGGCGAGCCCGGCGGCCTCAGCGGCCCCGGCGTGGGCCCCGAGGGCGCCCGGCGAGGCAAGTCCAAGACGCCCGCTCTGGATTCTTTCGGCCGCGACCTCACCGAACTGGCCAAGGAGAGCCAACTCGACCCCGTGATCGGGCGCGCCGGCGAGATCGAGCGCGTGGTGCAGATCCTCTGCCGCCGCACGAAGAACAACCCGGTGCTGCTGGGCGAGGCCGGCGTCGGCAAGACCGCCATCGTCGAGGGCCTGGCGCAGCTCATCGTCAGCAACAACGTCCCCGAGATCCTCCACGAGAAGCGCCTGGTCGTGCTCGACCTGGCGATGATGGTCGCCGGCACCAAGTACCGCGGCCAGTTCGAGGAGCGCATCAAGGCGG
>RECZ01000077.1 GCA_007693765.1 Phycisphaerales bacterium
CACCGCGGCGCGCCACGAGGGGGCGACCTCGTTCTCGACCATGCGTGAGCGCAGCGCCGCGAGCAGCGCGTCGTCGAGCGCGAACCGCTCGCGGATCTCGGGCGCGACCTCCTCGAGCGCCTGAGCGTCGGCGAGCGTGCGGGGCAGCCGCAGCAGGCTCGACTCGATGTCGTCGAGCACCACGCGGTCGGCCTGATATACGCGGGGCGTGCGCAGGCGCTCGCTCTCGCGGTTCTTCTGCGTGGCCAGCTCGTCCTCGATGGCGAACTCGGCCCGCACCAGGCGCGTCTCGTTCATCACCCGCCCCGCGGCGGGCACGTACGCCTCTCGCCCGAGGATGGTCGCCGCGCTCATCACCAGCAGGAACGCGAGCCCGATCAGCGCCAACGCCCCCGTCTCGGGCCGGCGCAGCGCCTCGATGAAGGGGCTGTCGCGGCGCACCGCGAGCGTGCGCCGGATCTCACGCCGGCGCGCATCGCTCCAGCGCGAGATCGCCTTGGCGCTCTCGCGTGAAAAACGGCTGCTCTTTGGCTTGTCGCTCATGGTGATTCCGGAGATCGGCGCGGGACGCGGCGCCGGTGGTCGGTGCGATCAGCGCCGCTCGGGGCCCTCGTCGCCGTAGGCCTCGACGATGCGCTGCACGAGCTGGTGGCGGACGATGTCGGATTTTTCGAGCGTACAAAACGCGATGCCCGGCGTGCGACGCAGGCGACGGATGGCGTCCACCAGCCCCGACTGCGCGGGGTCGGGCAGGTCCGTCTGCGTGGTGTCGCCGGTCACGATCATCTTGGATCGCTCGCCCATGCGCGTCAGGAACATCTTCATCTGGCCGTGCGTGGTGTTCTGCGCCTCGTCCAGAATGATCGCGGCGTTGTTGAGCGTGCGCCCGCGCATGAACGCGAGTGGAACGATCTCCACCACGTCGTTGAGCATGAAGCGCTTGATCGTCGGGTAGTCGATCATGTCGTGCAGGGCGTCCATCAGCGGGCGCAGGTACGGGTTCACCTTCGCCTGCATGTCGCCCGGAAGGTACCCCAGCTTCTCGCCCGCCTCGACCGCCGGACGCGCCAGGATCACCTTCTTCACGCGCCCCGCCTTGAGCAGGTGCACCGCCGCGGCGACGGCGAGATACGTCTTGCCCGTGCCCGCGGGGCCGGCGCAGAACACCAAGTCGTGGTCGCGGATGGCCTCGAGATAGATCGCCTGGTTCTGCGACTTGGGCCGGATCGCCCGCCCGTTGGCGTAGACGTTGAGGCGGCCCTCCCACGTGGGGGCGTCGAGCACCTCGACCACGGGGCCGTCGGGGATGCCGGGGGCGCCGGGGCTTCCGGGGGCGCCGTTGTCGTCGAAGATCACGGGCCCTTCCGCGGGGGCTTGGGCGGCGATGTCGCTGATGAGGTTCAGAACCTCGCGCCGGGAGAGCTCGCCCCGACCGGAGCCCTCGCCTAGGGTCTCGATGATCTGCCGGGCGGCGTGCACAGCGTCCGCCTCGCCACTGAGGTGGACGAGATCGTCGCGCGAGGCGATGCTGACGCCGAGGGCTTCGCGGATCATTTTCAGATTCCGATCTGCCGCGCCAAGGACCGAGACGCGATCAGCGCCCGGAGGAACGCGAATGGTGACCTTCACGAAGCGATTGCTCCTGCGCTGGGCGCCGATGAACTCGCGAGGCGGAGCGACCCGGCAACACGCCGGCACACGCCGCAACCATCGACATGATACGCGTCCCGGCGCCGTTCGATGCACCAATTCCGGGCTCTGTGTTCGTATTTTGATAGCGTCGATCGCCCCCGCCGGCCTCTGGGCGGCGCCCACGGGGTGTGCGGCCCCCGAGCGATCGCCGCCCCAACGCGCCGAGGCGCCCGCCGCCGCGACCGACCGCCCCACCACCACGGCCCCCGCCACCGACTCCGACGCCCGCGTGCCCGTGCCCGTCGAGCGGGCCCGGTGGCGCGACGTCGACGCCGCCGTGCGCCACGCGGCGAGCAACAATGAACTCGCGGTCATGCGGATCGAGAGCCCGGCGCCCAACGTGCGCACCTACGAACTCATCGGCGCCCGCGGCGAGCCGGGGACGATGCGCGTGGAGGTGGACGCCGCGTCCCTGCATGATGACGTGACGATCGATCCCGCCGCGCCCTCGACACGCCTGAACGTCTCGCTCGGGCGCTTCGGCGACCCCCGACGCGAGGCGCGCATGACCGAGGGCGTGCGCACGTGGCGACCCTCGCACCGGCGCTGAGACGGCGACGCGACACCGGTCGGCGCGCTCACTCCTTCGCGGGCGTCACCACGAACGAGAGCCGCGCCTCATCGCGCAGCACGTCGCGCAGGGCCGCGGCGACCTCCTCGGTCGTCACCCGGGCCAAAGCCTCCCGCTCGCCCATGAACGCGTCGGTGTCGCGCCCGCGCTGATCGTGGCCGGCGAGCCGGTACGCCCAGTGCGCGGGCTCGGCCTCGATCTCCTCGAAGAACGCCGACAGCCGCGCGCGGGCGGCGCCCAGTTCGTTCTCATCGATCCCGTCGCGGGCCATCGCCTCGAGTGTTTCGCGGGCGTGGAGCGCGGCCTCCCTCGCGTCGGACGCGGGCACGTGCAGCATCGCGTAGAACAGCCCGAAGCCGGAGTACGCCTCCGCCGGGACGCTCCACGCGTTCGTCGACTCCTCGCCGTAGACGCGCGACAAGCGCGACCAGAGCACCTTCGCGCCCAGCGCCAGCCGCCGGTGCGCTTCCGTGTCCGACGCGTCAACGCCCACGTACCCCACCAGCACCAGCGCCTCACCGCCGCGGGCGTCGACGACCACCGTGCGCTCGTGCGGGCCGAGCACGCGTCGGACGTCGCGCAACGCGGCGTGCGGGTCGGGCGTGATCCGCGCCCGCGGGGGCAGTTCCCCGAAGACGGCCCGCAACGCCTCGATCGCCTCGGCACGCCCGATGTCGCCCACGATCGCGGCCTCGATCGGGGCACGCTGCAGCAGCGCGTCCAGCCACTCCTGCGCCGACTCGCGTTCGACGCCGCGCCGCTCCGCCGCGTCCAGCCCCCGGGCCCGCGGCTCGTCGGGCGGGTAGAGCGCATCGACGAGCGACTCGCGCAGCGCCTCGAACATCGCCGCCCGCGCCGGCGCCCCGGCGCGCTCCGCGCCGCTCCGCCACGACTCGAACGCCTCGGCGTCGATCCGCGGCTCGGTCAGCAGGGCCGCCAGGGCCGCGCCCGCGGCGCTCAGGTCGTCGCGGTGGAACTGCGCGACGATCATCACGCTGTCGCGCTCGTCTCGGGCGCGCAGCTTGATCTTGTGCGCACGCAGCCGCTCGCTCATCGCCGCGGCCCCGACGGTCCGCGTCGAGAGCGTGCGCAGCGCCACCACCCCCGCCTCCGTGAGCCCGCGCGTCTCGTGCGTCTCTTCGATCTGTCCACCCGCGATAGTGACGACGACCGTCACCTCTCCGGGGCGCTCGGTCATGCGCCGGTGGTGCGCCCGCACGTTGTTCGCGAGCCACATGGAGAGCACCCCCGACGGGGCGTGGATCGACATCTCCGCGACCGCGCCCCAACAGGGCTCTCCCGCTTCGTCCCCCACGGCCTCCCCGGCCAGGGCACGCTCCTGCGCCGGCGAGCACGCACCCGCCGCGCCCGCGCCGGCGAGGGCGCCCAGCAGCGTCGTGATGAGCAGAAATCGGGGGGGCATAGGGGGTTGATCGGCGGCGCTGAGATGGTACCCGCCGCCAAAAACACGGTTGCGGACGCGTTCGCATCCTGATCGGCGTGCACATGCTGTCGCTTGCCCCGGCGCAGGCCCGCCGCGGTGTATGATCGCCACAGCAGACAGACCCCCCATCGCTCGGTGTGAGGCCGCGGAAATGGCAAAGAAAACACAACATGTTGTGGCAGAAGTGCCGCCGCTGCCCCGCGAGCGCCAGTTCGCGCACCTCCACCTCCACTCCGAGTACTCGCTGCTCGACGGCGCCAACCGCGTCGACAAGCTAGTCGCGCGCGTGAAGGCGCTGGGCATGACCTCGGTCGCCGTCACCGACCACGGCAACCTCTTCGGCGCGATGTCGTTCTACGCGCAGGCGAAGGCGGCGGGGATCAAGCCCATCCTCGGGTGCGAGGCGTACGTCGCGCCGGGCGACCGCACCGACCGCACGCACACGGGCGTGATGGACGGCGGGTACCACCTCGTGCTGCTGGCGGAAAACAACGAGGGCTGGAAGAACCTCGTGCACCTGGCGTCGGAGGCGTACCTCACCGGCTTCTATTACAAGCCGCGCGTCGACCACGCGCTGCTCGAAGCGCACAACGCCGGCCTCATCGCCATCAGCGGGCACCTCGGGTCCGAACTGGCGTTCCACCTCGTCGAGTACGAGAAGACCAAGGACGAGTCGCACTACCAGCGCGCCCTCGACCGCGCCCGCTGGCACGCGCAGACCTTCGCCCCCACGGAGGCCGGCCCCCGCTTCTACGTCGAACTGCAGCGCCACATCCCCGAGCAGGAGGCCATCAACCCCCACCTCAAGCGCATCGCGCAGGAGCTCGACCTCCCCCTCGTCTGTGACAACGACTCCCACTTCCTCCGCGCCGAGGACTGGGATGCGCACGACACGCTCTGCTGCATCTCCATGGGCAAAACCAAGGCGGAGCCCAACCGCCTCCGCTACCCCAAGGATTTGTACGTCAAATCGCCCGAGGAGATGCGCGAGCTCTTCGCCGACTGCCCCGAGGCCGTCGACAACACCGTCGCCATCGCCGAGCGATGCAACGTCGAGATCGAGTACGGCAGCCACGCCCCCGTCGTGCGCGTGGTGCGCACGAACGAGCCCGCGCCCTACGACGGGTCGTCCGACCTCACCGCGTGGTTCCAGTCCTACTGCGGCGCCTACACCATCGAGCCCTTCGACGCCGCGGGCGCCGAGGACGGCGACGCCGCGTCGCTCGAAGCCGAGTGCGACACCGCCCTGCGCGAGCTGTGCGAGGCGGGCCTCGTCTGGCGCTACGGCCCCGGCGTCCTCAACACCGAGGACGACCCCGCCGACGCCCCCGACCCCCGCACCGCCGCGGAGAAGCAGGCCATCCGCGACCGCCTGGCGCGCGAGCTCCGCATCCTCTCCGACAAGCGCATCAGCGCGTACTTCCTCATCGTGTGGGAGTTCGTCAACTGGGGGCGCGAGCGCGGCGTGCCCGCCCTCGCCCGTGGTTCGGGCGTCGGCACCATGGTCGGCTACACGCTCGGCCTCTCCAACGCCTGCCCCGTGCGCTACGGCCTGCTCTTTGAACGCTTCACCGACCCCGACCGCGCCGAGTACCCCGATATCGATATCGACCTCTGCCAGGACCGGCGCGGCGACGTCATCAACCACGTGCGCCAGAAGTACGGGCACGTGGCCCAGATCATCACCTTCGGGACGCTCAAGGCCAAGGCCGCGGTGCGCGACGTCGGGCGCGTGATGGGCATCCCCCTGCCCGAGGTGGACAAGGTCGCCAAGCTCGTGCCCGAGCAACTGAAGATGACGCTCGAGATCGCGCTCGAGCAGGAGCCCGAGCTCCAGAAACTCTACGACGCCGACGACCAGATGCGCCGCCTCATCGACACAGCGCGCACGCTCGAGGGCCAGGCGCGGCACGCCTCCGTGCACGCGGCGGGCGTCATCGTCGCCACGCGCCCGCTGCAGGAGATCGTGCCGCTCTACAAGGCGCCCGGCTCCGAGGACATCGTCACCCAGTGGGACGGGCCGACGTGCGAGAAGATCGGCCTGCTCAAGATGGATTTCCTCGGCCTGCGCACGCTCAGCGTGGTCGAGCGCGCCAAGCAACTCATCCGCGAGACGCTCAGCGAGGAGGCCATCCGCGCCGCCGTCGGCTGGCCCGCCGAGCGCATCGGCGACCCGCTGGACCTCGACCGCCTCACCTACGACGACCCGCGCGTCTTCGAGTGCTTCCAGCGGGCCGACACCACGGGCGTGTTCCAGTTCGAATCCGGCGGCATGCGCCGTCTGCTCGTCGAGATGAAGCCCGACCGCCTCGAAGACCTCATCGCGGCCAACGCGCTCTTCCGCCCCGGCCCGATGGACCTCATCCCCGACTACAACAAGCGCAAGCACGGCGCCGAGCAGATCCCCACGGTGCACCCCATCGTCGACCGCCTCACCCGCGAGACGTACGGCGTGATGGTCTACCAGGAGCAGGTCATGCAGATCTGCCACGAGCTCGGCGGCGTGCCCCTGCGCGAGGCGTACACGCTCATCAAGGCCATCTCCAAGAAGAAGCAGAGCGTCATCGACGCCATGCGCCCCAAGTTCGTGGAGGGCGCCGGCGAGCGCGGCCTCGACGCCAAACAGGCGGGCGAGCTCTTCGACCTCATCCTCAAGTTCGCCGGCTACGGCTTCAACAAGTCGCACTCCACCGCGTACGCGATCATCGCGTACCAGACGGCGTTCCTGAAGACGCACTTCCCCAACCAGTACATGGCGGCCTTCCTGACGTACGAGAGCGGCGCGCTCAAGATCGAGGACTGGATCAAGTACCTCGACGACTGCCGCAAGACCCGCTTCCCCGACGGGAAGGTCGGCGTCGAAGTCTCCCCGCCCGACGTCAACCTCTCCAAGGCGGACTTCAGCGTCGTCTTCCGCGAGGGCGAGCCGCGCGACAACCTGCACGGGCACGTGCGCTTCGGCCTGCGCGCCCTCAAGGGCGCCGGCGCCAAGGCCATCGACGCCATCGTGAACGAACGCGAGCAGCGCGGCGCCTTCAAGTCGCTCTTCGACTTCTGCGAGCGCGTCGGTCGGTGTGCGCCCGGCGCCGTGAACAAGGCCACCATCGAGGCTCTCGTCTGCTCCGGCTCCTTCGACAGCCTGCACGACAAGGACAAACGCGCCGCGATGGTCGACGCCATCGAGAGCGCCGTCGCCGCCGGCGCCTCGCTCGCCAGAGACCTCGCCGCGGGCCAGAACGCCCTCTTCGGCGCCGACGCCCTCGCCGAGCCCGAGGAGCCGCCGCTGCCCGGCACGAAGCCGTGGGACGAGATCGAGACCCTCGCCCGCGAGAAGAGCGCCTTGGGCTTCTACGTCTCCAGCCACCCGCTCGAGCAATGGCGCAGCGCCATCGGCTCCTACAGCACCACCGACTGCGCCGCCCTGCGCGACCTCAAGCAGAACACCCGCGTCGCCCTCGGGTGCATGGTGAAATCCATCCGCACCGTGCTCACCAAGCGCAGCGAGAAGATGGCCATCGTCACCGTGGAGGACACGCTCGGCGCCATCGACGCCGTGCTCTTCCCCGAGGCCTACGCCGCCACCCTCGCCGCGCTCGGCGACCGCTTCGCCTCCGACGCCATCGTCTTCCTCGTCGGCAACGTCGACCACGCCCGCGGCGACCCGCAACTCATCGTCGACGACGTCATCGCCCCCGAAGACGCCCACAACCGCCTCGCCACCGGCGTCGAGATCCGCCTCGACGAGTTCGTGCTCAACGGCTCCGGCGAGGCCACGCTCAACGCCCTGTCGCGGCTCGTCGAATCCGCCGCCGCGCCCGCTTCGGATGCCCGCACCAACGGCGCGACGCGAACGCTGCCCATCACGCTGGTGATCGACGCCCGCGGCCGACGCGTGGTGCTCGAATCGCAACGCCGGCGCATCCCCCCCACGCCCGAGGTGCTCGACTCCCTCACCGGCGCCATGGGCGAGGGCAACGTGCGCATCGTCGGCGGCCCGCCCCCGGCGCCGCCACGCGAGAACGGACGCGGCCAGTGGAAGAACCGCGGCGCCCGCGCCGGCGTCGGCGTCGAGTGAGCCGCTTCGAGACCCCGAGCGACCAATGAACAGCGCCCGGCCTGAGAACAGGCCGGGCGCTTTCGCTTCCGCGCACGCCGTTGTCCGGCGGGCGCCTCAACGCCTCCTGCGGGCCCCGACAAGGGCAACGCACGCCAGCATCGCCGCGGCGCCGGGCGTCGGCACGAGCTGGAAGCCGTTGACGTAGGTCGAGAGGCCGATGTTCTGCCCCGCCGTCACGCGCAGCGTGAACGTGCCGTCCGTGACGATCACCCTGTGGATGGCGTGCGTGCCGCCGAAGGTGAAGGTGTTGTTGTTGTTGCCGCCGTTGAGTATCTGGACGGGGCTGGTCGAACCGAACACGTCAACCTCCGCGTAGCTCGTCCCGCCTTGCGGGCGCGCGGCGTACGTCCACAACTGGTACGTGCCGTTGGCCAGACCGCTGAAGGTGTACTCGTGCCACCCGCCCTGCACGATCGTGCCGACCTGCGAGCCATCGTTCATCAGGGCCGCAAAGTCGCCGCTGTTGGTCGTGTTGTTGAACCACAGCGCCGAGGGCGAGCCAGCGTTCGTGATGCGCGAAAGCGTCACGCCCGTCGCGGCGCCGGTGATGTCCGTCAGCGCCACGGGCACGCCGACCGGGGTGTTCCCGGCGAAGAAGTTCCAGTGCCCGGTCTGTCCGGACGCCGCGCCGAACGCGCTCGACGGGCTCGGCTGTGTCGCGAGGCCCACATCGATGTTGAAGAACTGCGCCTGCGCAGCGCCCGTGAGCGTGCACGCGACAACCGCCGCGACGAATCGTGATGTTCTCATGACGTGTTCCCTTCCCACTCTTCTGTCCTCGGGCGGCATCCAATGCCCGAGGTTCACCGTGCCGGCCCCGACGCGGGGTGCGCACGCTGCGCTCCTGCCGTCGAATACCGCGTCGATCGCCGCAGGGCGATTGACCTTTCAAAAATACCCGGCGGCCCCGCGCCGATCGACCCGAATGAACCCAGAACACACGCGCCGCGTCGGCGTGAGATTGCTATCCTCCTCCCCCCGCACGCGTTGCGCGCCGTGTCGACGCGTGGGACATCACAGAAATCCCTTTCCACGGGCCGACACCCATGAGCACCACGGACGTCAAAACACTCGGAGTCATCGGCGCCGGCCAGATGGGCGGCGGCATCGCCCTCGTCGCGGCCCAGGCGGGCATCGCCGTCGTCGTGCAGGACGCCTTCCCCGGCGCCATCGACAAGTGCAAAGCCCTGCACAAAAAGCTCCTCGACCGCGCCGTCGAGAAGGGCCGCGCCACCCGCGAAGACGCCGACGCCGCCCTGCAGCGCATCACCTTCACCCAGGCGCTCGACGACCTCAAGGGCGCCGACTGGGTCGTCGAGGCGATCGTCGAAGATGCGCAGGTGAAGGCCGACCTGTTCAAGAAGCTCGCGCAGATGTTCCCCGACGAGCGCGTCGTGCTCGCGACCAACACCAGCAGCATCAGCATCACGCAGATCGCGGCCAGCGTGGGCGCGGAGGGCAAGCCGCAGCGCGTGGTGGGCATGCACTTCTTCAACCCCGTGCCGGTGATGGCGCTCGTCGAGGTCATCAAGGGCCTGCAGACGAGCGAGGATGTGGTGCAGCGCACCGTCGCCCTCGCCGAGCGCATGGGCAAGACGCCCCTCGCCGCCAACGACCGCCCCGGCTTCGTGAGCAACCGCGTGCTCATGCCCATGATCAACGAGGCCTTCTACGCCCTGATGGAGGGCGTGGCGGAGCCGGAGGCGATCGACGGCATCATGAAGCTCGGCTGCAACTTCCCCATGGGACCGCTCCGCCTGGCGGACTTCATCGGCCTCGACACGTGCATCCACATCATGGACGTCCTCGCCGACGGCCTGAACAACGACCGCTACCGCGCCTGCCCGCTGCTCAAGCAGTACGTCACCGCCGGCCGGCTCGGCGACAAGTCCGGCCGCGGCGTCTACGACTACACCAAATAGTAACCGCCCCCACCCGCCGAACACGTCTCAAACCAAGACGCCCCGTGCCACCGATTTGCGAAGCAAATCGGTGGTTTTCTTACCTCGACGAACCACGTGCAGAATGGTCCCCACCGTGCCGCCAATTTGCCCCGTAAATCGGCGCCTTCTCTTCCTTCGACTGACCACACACAAAACAGGCCCCCACAAGAGCACCGGCTTCGCTGCGCGAAGCCGGTGGCACGGTGGATCGTTCGGCCCTCGCTACACCCCCTACGCCCCCGCTTCGCCCTCCAGCAGGCGTTCCGCCACCGCCGCACGCCGCTGGCGGCTGAGCACCTCGTCTGGCAGGCCCAGCACCCGTGACCGCGCCCGCTCCACCGAGCCCATCGCCCGCTCCGACTCCGTCGGCGGCGCCCGCAGCGCCGCGCGCACACGCTCGAGCTCCGTGTCCGTCAGCGTGACGCCCCCCCGCCCACCGGCCGGACGCTGCGCGCCGTCGAGCGCACGCGACCCCTCGCCCCGCAGCGCATCGAGCCGCGCCACCATCCGCCGTTGCAACGCGGCGTACGCCGACTCGATGATCGTCTCACGCATGTGCGCACGCTGCGCATCGTTCAGCACACCCCACACGCGACGCTCGTAATTCTCCGCGCCCGGGCGCGCCGACTCGATCTCCCGCAAACGACGCATCAGCCGCGCCACTTCCTCCCGGTCGCCCGCCTCGTTCGCGCCCGCGATGGCGACGCGCAGCGCGCGCAGCTCGTCGGCGTGATCGCGCATGAACGCCCGCTGCTCCTCCATGCGCTCGCGGTCGATCGCCGCGATCTCCGACCGCTGCTCGTCCCCCACGCGCACCGCCTCCGGCGCCTCCTCCGTCATCATCGCCCGCAGCGCCCTGTGGAACACCGACTCGTGCACCGCCTCACGAGGACGCTCCACCGCCCCCCCCGCCCCCGGAACTGCCCCCGGAACCGCCGGCGCCCCCGACGCGCCGCCGCACACCATCGCCGCGCCCAAGATCATCACCATCCGCAACACATTCACACGCATGCTGTTCATCCTCACTCTGACGACGACCCGCCCGCACGGTTCCGCGGCGATCGCCCGGACGCGCCGGGCTGCGCCCCACGCCCTACCATCGACTCCGCGGCCCTCCCGTATCCACCCCGGGGGCCCCGAACCCGATCTCCGCACCCCAGCGCCACGCCGCGTCAGGACCAACGCCCCATGCCCATGACCAAAGACGACGTCCTCCGAGCCCTCACGAGCGTGCAAGACCCCGAGTTGCGGCGCGATCTCGTCGCTCTCGGCGCCGTCAAGAAGGCCGCGGCGTGCGACGGGCACGTCGGCGTCACCCTCGCCCTCCCCAGCCGCGACCGCGCCACGCTCAAGCAACTCCGCGACGACGCCGAGATCGCCATCCGCGCCGCCGCGTCGCGCATGGGCGAAACCCTCAAAGCCGTGCAGATCGACATCGAAGGCGCCCCCGCCCCCGCCCCCGGAAGCAACCCCGCCGGTGACGCCAAGCCGGCGGCGCCGCAGGCCCGGGCTGATCAGCAGGGCACGCCGCAGGAAAACGCCAGCGGCGTCCCCGGCGTGGCCCACGTCATCGCCGTCGGCGCCGGCAAGGGCGGCGTGGGCAAGTCCACTGTTTCGGTGAACCTCGCCGTCGCCCTGGCGCGCACGGGCAAGGCCGTGGGCCTCATGGACGGCGACATCTACGGCCCCAGCGTCCCCACGCTCATGGGCCTCGACGAGTTCGACGCCCAGACCGTCGGCTCGATGCTGCAGCCGTTCAACGTCCACGGCGTCAAGACGATGACCATCGGCAAGCTCGTCGACCCCGAGAAGCCCCTCATCTGGCGCGGCCCCATGGCCCACGGCGCCTTCAAGCAACTCGTCCAGCAGACCCAGTGGGGCGAACTCGACTACCTCATCATCGACCTGCCCCCCGGCACCGGCGACGTGCCCCTCACCATGGCCCAGCTGCTGCGCCTCACCGGCGCCGTGATCGTCTGCACGCCACAGAAGGTGGCGCAGGACGACGCGGTGCGCGCCCTGCGCATGTTCCAGCAACTCGGCGTGGACGTGCTGGGCGTCGTCGAGAACATGTCGTACTTCATCGGCGACGACGGCAAGGAGTACGACCTCTTCGGGCGCGGCGGCGCCGAGCAGATGGCCCAGCGACTCGGCGCCCCCTTCCTCGGCGCCGTGCCCATCTCCATGGACCTGCGCAAGAACTCCGACAGCGGCGAGCCCATCAAGAACTTCGAGGGCGACCCCCGCCTGCGCGACGCGCTGGAAGCCCTGTCGCGCCAACTCGAGAACCAGGTCGCCCTCGCCGGCATGCGCAACGAACACGCCCGCCCCTCGCTGACGATCCACTGAACGCGGAGCACCCGGGACGCCGCTGCGCATAATTGTGTGTGCCGTGGTCTCGGCGCAGCCGTGACCACGCGTTGCATCGCCGCACGCGCAAGACGTGGCGACGCTGCGCGACGCCACGGCACACGGCCGTGGCATGCCAGGTCTTTGTGTGCCGCGGCCTCGGCGAAGCCGTGGCCACGCGTTGCATCCACGCACACGCAGGACGTGGCGACGCTGCGCGACGCCACGGCACACACGGCCATGTCGCTCTGGAGAACGACAGACAAGTCTCGCGCACCCGTGCCACCGACTTGCACAGCAAGTCGGTGCTCCCGACTTCCGGCTGCATGCAGTCTCGCGCAGCGGGAGACACCGACTTCGTGCCGAAGTCGGTGGCACGGGCGTTAGATTGTTTCGGGGTTTTCCGTGGGGCTTTCCGTCCCGGATTGCAGCGTGCGCGCTGCGCCGTCCACCTGATCCAGCGCCTTGATCGCCGTGCCCGACGATGCGCCCTGCTCCTCGAAGCGGCGCAGCGTGGGCACGAGGCGGCTGTCGATCGAGCCCACGAGTTGGTTGTACCGCCCCAACAACTGATTGATCGACTGCCCCACGCCCGTGACGTGCCCGAACATCACCTGCGCCCGGGCGTGCAGCTCGCGCCCCAGGCCGAAGAGCTCCTGCGCGCTGTCGCTCAGGCGCTTCTCGCGCCAGCCCACCGCCACCGCCCGCATGAGGCCGATGAGCGTGGACGGGCTGGCGAGGATCACGCCCTGCTCCATCGCGACGTCCAGCAGGCGCGGCTGGCGCTGCAAGGCCGCGTCGATGAACTGATCGCCGGGGATGAACATCACCACGAACTCGTGCGCCCCGTCGAACTGCTTCCAGTAGTCCTTGCGCGACAGCGCCTGCGCCTGATCGAAGACGTGGCGCGCGAACCGCGCAAGGTGCGCCTCCTGCTCCTCGGGGTTCGCGGCGTGCATCGCGTCCAAATAGGCGTCGATGTTCGTCTTGGCGTCGATGGCGATCACCCGGTCGTTGGGCAGGCGCACGATCATGTCCGGGCGCAGCAGCCGGCCCTCGTCGTCGCGCGCCGAGGTCTGCGTGCTGAAGTCGCAGTAGTCGCGCATGCCCGCCAGCTCCACCACGCGTTCGAGCTGCACCTCGCCGTAGCGCCCCCGCACCTGCGGCTTGCGCAGCGCGTTCACGAGCTCGCTCGTCGTGTTGCGCAGGCTCACGCTGGCCTCGTTGGTGAAGCGGAGTTGCTCCTGCAATGACGCGAACGCCTCCGCCCGGGCGCGGTCGATCTGGGTGATCTTCTCGTCCGTCTTCCTGAGCGTCTCGCCGATGGGCTTGACGAGGTCTTCGACCGCCTTCCGGCGCGCTTCGAGATCGCCCCGGGCCTTCTCCTGCTCGGTGGCGAAGGTCTGCTTGGCCAGCTTCATGAACTCCTCATTGCTCGACCGCAGCGCCCGCGAGGCCAGCGCGTCGAACGTGTCCTGGAACTGCTTCTGCAGCGTGGCCAGCCGCTCGCGCTCCTCGTGCTCGCGCCGCTCGAACGCGCCGAGCCGCTCGCGCAGGGCGATGGCCTCCTCCTGCGCCGTTCGCGCCTCACCCGCGGCCCGCTCCAGACCCGCCGCGAGACGCGCGTGCTCCTCCCCCGCCCGGGCGACGTCCCGCCGCAGCCGCGCCCGCTCCGCCCACAGCCACGCCGCGGCCCCGAACCCCGCGACCGCGGCCAACCCGAAGACAACTGCCAGTATTTCCATCCGCCCAGTCTACCCGCCCGCCCCGCGCTACCCCGCATGACCCAAGAGCTGCTGTGACAAGCAGTTGTCAGCGATCGGCCATCGCCCTCGGCGCCCACCGACCGATTTCAGAACAGGCAGGTGGACAGTGGCGTGGAACTCTGCATCGTGCGCTCACGGAGAGTGTTACGGCGATGTCACCAACTTCTGGAGGTCAACCGATGCGACACCTACTCCCAACCGTCCTCCTCGCAGCCGTGTTTGCGGCGTGCCTCGGCGCCGGCGCCGCGACGGATCAACAGCCAACCTTCGAGCAGACGATGCAGCGCATGCTCGAACGTCTCGACGAGGTCGACAAGGGCGACTTTCCCACCCGCGAAGAGCGCCGCGCCCGCGGCGACGCCGTCTTCATCGAGACCGCCAACAGCCTCGACCTCGACGCGCTCACCTTCGACGAGATCGGGATGCTCCTGCAACGACCGCGCTTGCTCCTTCATCAGCCCAGCGGTCACGACCTGCGCCCGCGCCTCCGCGAGAGGCTGCGCCCCCTCGCCGCAAACAACACCGCGGAGGGCGCCCACGCCGCGCTGCTGCTCGCGCGGCTGGAGAACATTGTTGCGAGCGACGAGACGACGCCCGCGTTGCTGCGCGCGATCACTCACCCCGGCGCCGCCACGCTCTGGAGCGATCACCGGGGCGATCCGCTCTGGGGACTCTGCAACCGTGCGGTGCGGGACGCACCACCGACCGCCGCGCTCGACGCCATCTCAGCGCTCCTCGACAACGTGCCGCCCGACTTCGAGCCCGGGAATTTCTCCAGCATCGACAACCTCTACGAGTCGCTCATCGGCCTGCGCGTCGATCGTGCGGCCGCGCTCGCCCAGCGCCTCCGCGACACGATGCTGGCCCTCGGGCGCGAGCGCATCGAGGCCCTCGGGCTCGATGAAGACGATCGCTGGTGGCCCGAGTTGCGGCTCGCCTTCCTCGAGCACGCCCCGGTGCGCATATCGCTGGTCGGGTCCACCGGGCCCGACATCGAGTTCTACTGGTGGTCGGACGAGGACGAGGGCGTCACACGCCTCGCCGATCTCCGCGGCCACGTCGTGATCCTCTCCTTCTGGTCGAGTGATTGCGGCTTCTGTCATTTCAACTTCGAGAGCCTCGCGCCGCTCGCCGAGCGCTACCGCGACAAGCCGGTGCGCATCGTCAGCCTGGCGCCGCGAAACGGCTACGTCATGCTCGATCCCTACGGCGAGGAGACCGTCACGACGCCGTCGATCGCCGAGGAAGCGGAAGCGACCCGCCAGATCATGCGCGAACACAGCGCATCCTGGCCCTTCGCGATCGCCGAGAAACTCGAATACGTGCCCCACTACGGCGTACGCGGCGTCCCGCGCATGGCCGTGCTCGATCAGCGCGGCGTCGTCCGCACCCTCGAACTCGACGCGCGGGTGCACAAAGAAGCCATCATCGAACTGATCGATTCGCTGCTCGCGGAGCAGGTCGCACACCCCTGACGGAACGGCTCGCGACCGTTCGGCCTCTACCGCTTCTCGAACAGATAGTGCGAGACGATCCACTCCGTGCCGTTGTGCAGGCCCCACAGTTCGGCGCAGGCGATGAAGAAGACTCGCCAGCGCTGCAGCCACGCCGGGGCGTCGTCGCCGTACGCCTCGCGCAGGGCCGCCAGCGCCTCCGCCCTGTTCGCGTCGAGGTTCGTCAGCCACGCGTTGGCCGTCTTCTCGTAGTGAACGCCGCACACCCGCCAGTGCTCGCGCAGGCGCACGTGGTCCTGGAAGTAGAGCAGCAGATCGTCGGAGGGCATCGTGCCGCCGGTGAAGAAGTGGCGCCCGATCCAGTCGTCGGCCTCGAAGGCGTAGGCGATGCGCGTGTGCGTGAAGATGTGGACGAAGAGCAGCGCATCGTCGCGCATCATGCCCGCGATGCGCTCCAGCAGCACGGCGTAGTTCTTCATGTGCTCGAACATCTCGACGGAGACCACCCGGTCGAACCGTTCATCGAGGCGGAACTCCCGCGCGTCCGCCGTGATCACCCGCGGCGGCTTCACGCCGCGTCGCTCCGCCTCCGCGAGGATGAACGCGCGTTGGCTCGCGGAGTTCGAGACCGCGGTGATGCGCGACGCGGGATATTTCTCCGCCATCCACAGCGTGAGCGAGCCCCAGCCGCAGCCGAGCTCGAGCACGTCCTGCCCGTCCTCCAGCCGCGCCCGCGCACAGGTGCGGGCGAGCATGTTCTCCTCCGCCTCCGCCAGCGTTCGCGTGCTCTCGTCCCACCAACAGCCGCTGTACTTGAGCCGCGGCCCGAGGCAGAGCCGGAAGAACGGCGCGGGCAGTTCGTAGTGCTGCTCGTTGGCGGCGTCGGTGTGCACGGCCACCGGGGCCGCGCGCAAGTCCTCGATCAACGCCATGAATCGCTCGTGCGTCGCCTCGACGCCGCCGCGCTGCTCGTGGGCGATGCGCTTGCGCAGGCGCGCTCGCACACCGGCGCGCAGCAGGGCGTCGGGGATCACGCCGCGGTCGATCCACGGGTCGTACCACGTGCGGCCTGCGCTCACTTGGCCCCCTTCGGGAACCACGGGAAGAACGCGCTGGTGCGGCGCTGGTACGCGCGGAACGCCTCGCCCCGCGTTGCCAGCATGCGCCGCTCCGTGGGCGGGACGCCGCTCACCTTCGTCACCAGCAGCAGCATCAACACCGGCGCGATGAGGGCGATCCACCCGCCCGCGGCGCCGAGCGCCAGCAGGGCGTAGGCGCACCAGTTCAGCCACTCGAAGAAGTAGTTGGGGTGCCGCGAAAACCGCCACAGCCCCGTGTCGCACACCTTGCCCTTGTTCTCCGGCTTCCTGCGGAAGCGTTCGAGCTGCGCATCGGCCACGCTCTCGCCCGCGATCGCCACGACCCACACCAGAACCGCCAGCACATCGGTGATGCGCGGGAAGGCGCCCGCGTCGCTGGCCGCGAAGACGAAGGGCAGCGCCAGTATCGCCACCAGCAGCGCCTGTATCCAGAAGACGATCAGGAAGATCGGGCCCTGCTGCTTCGGGAACATCTCGCGGAGGCGCGTGTAGCGGGGGTCCTCGGGGTCGCGCAGCGCGCCGCGCCCGATCAGGTGCGCGATCAGGCGCCCGCCCCAGGCGACCACCAGCAGCGCCAGCACGAACCGGCGCGTGCCGTCGCCCGAGCCCGCCACCGCCGCGAACACCGCGGCGCCCGCCAGCCCGCCCGTCCACAGCACGTCGATGAACGTCGCGTTGCGCGTGCGCAACTGCCACGCCCAGCCCAGCGTCATCACCGCGAACGCGCCCAGCGCGATCCACAGGAGTTGTTCCACGATGGTCATGTCAGCCATGTCGGTCCTCCGTTCGTCGTCTCCGTTGCACGACGGCCACACCCCGTCCGATCACCGCGCCACCATGCGCGACCACGTGCATATCCCCATGCACCACCCCGTGCCACCGACTTGCCCAGCAAGTCGGTGCTCTTCTGAACCGTCTTACTTTGGAACCGTGTATTGTGCATTCGCGAGCCTACGAACGCACCGACTTGCTCCGCAAGTCGGTGGCACGGATGTGTGCACAGGCACAATCGCGGGCTCGGGCACAGGCATGGGCGCGGAGACGGCCTCGCTCGCCCTCGCACATCCGATCTCATCTCCGAGACGAACCGACCCGAACCACCCGCACCCCATCGCCGCGAGCCGTCCATGAACCCACCCAAAGTCGTCTTCGCCCTCTGCCTCGCCGGCCTCACGTTGCTGACGACGCTCATCGTCGCGTCCTCGTTCGAGATGAGCCTCGGCGCGGGCCTCGAACGCGTCGCCGCCACCCGCTGGGGCGTGACGACCCTCGTGGACCTGTATCTCGGTCTCGCCGTCATCGGCGTGTGGATCGCCTCCATCGAGCGCACCGCGCTGCGCACGCTCCCCTGGATCGTCGCCCTCGCACTGACGGGCAACTTCGCGACGCTGGTGTACGTCGCGCTGCGCGCCCGCCGCGCCCGCACGCTGCGGGAGATCATCATGCCGCACGCCCCGTCCCGCTGAACATCCTTCGTGCCCACTCGACCCACACCGGGGTCAGCACGCCGTAGACCACGCCGATCACCGCCAGCGAGCGCCACATCGCTGCGCCCTCCGGCAGCGTGATCGTCCCGATCTTCGCCGCCGCGAGGTACGCCAGCGGCCCGCCCAGCAGCCCCAGCAGCGCCCCCGCCCACGGGCGCCGCCACGCGAACCGCATCGCGATCCGCATCGTCGTGCCGAAGCTCGCCCACATCGCGAAGAAGAGCGCCAGGAACTCCAGCGACAACCCGTCCGGGCGCGGCCGGTACTCGTACACGCCAGTCACCACCATCAGCGCATCCGCGCTCACGCCCACCAGCGCCCCGCCGAAGACCAGCGCCGCCTCTCTGCGCACGACCGGCGACCACCGCATATGCAACGCCACGTTCGCCGCGGCCAGCGCGATCCCTGCCCACGCATACCCGAACGCCGCGCCGACCACGCACCCGAACCACGCCACGTCGTACCCAAAGATGTTCAGTATGAGCGGGCGCCATCTCACGCGACCGCCACACCCGCAACGGCGGGGGCTGTTCCGGGGGCATTTCCGGGGGCGATTCCGGGGGGGGCGCCGACCGGGGCCACGCGGCACAGCGGCTTCGTCCACAGCATCTGCACGTCGCCCACGTGCCGCGCCCGGAACGCGCCCTCGCAGTAGGCGAAGTAGTAGTCCCACATGCGGATGAAGCGCTCGTCGTAGCCCATGTCGCGCACCTCGTCGAGGCGGGCGTGGAACGCTTCGCGCCACAGCGCCAGCGTGCGCACGTAGTGGGGGCCGATGTCCTCCGTGTGCCACACGCGCAGGTCCGTGCGGCCCGCCGCGGCCCGCGTCATCGCCTCCACCGAGGGCAGGCACGAGCCGGGGAAGATGTACTTCTTGAGGAAGTCGATCCGACGCGCCGCCCGCGCGAAGAACTGGTCGCGGATCACGATCGCCTGCACCAGCAGGGCGCCGTCGGGCTTGAGCAGGGTCGAGCACTTCTCGAAGAACACCGGGATCTGCGCCGCGCCGATCGCCTCGATCATCTCGATGGAGACGACGCGGTCGAACGTGCCCGTCAGGTTGCGGTAGTCCTCCTTGAGCACCGTCACGCGGTCGCCCAGCCCCGCCTCGCGCACGCGCCGCACGGCCGCGTCGTGCTGCCGGTCGCTGATGGTCGTGGTCGTCACGCGGCAGCCGTACTCGCCGGCCGCGTGCACCGCCATCGCGCCCCAGCCCGAGCCGATCTCGAGCAGGTGATGCTCAGGGCGCAGTTCGAGCTTGCGGCACGCGCGGTCGATCTTCTCGCGCTGCGCCTCGGGCAGCGTCTCGGCGCCGTTCTCGAAGACGGCGCACGAGTAGAGCATCGAATCGTCGAGGAAGAGCGCGAAGAACTCGTCCCCCAGGTCGTAGTGCGCCCGGATGTTGCGCCGGCTCCCCGCGAAGGTGTTGCGCATCGCCAGCGCCCGCAGCGCGTCGAGCGCGCCCTTGAGGCGGGCGCCCACGCCGTCGAGGCGCGTCAGGGCGGTGTAGTTCACCGTGAGCGTCTCGATGAGGCCTGGCAGGTCGTCCGTCTCCCACAGCCCGTCCATGTACGCCTCGGCGAGGCCCGTGCTGCCCCCGAACGCGGCGGCGGAGTAGAACCGCGCGTCCAGCACGCGAACCGTCGCGTGCGGCGCCGACACGCCCACGGCGCCACCCGCGCCCTCGGGCGCGCGCGGCGAGCGGTGCGTGGCGTCGGCTTCGATCAGCGTCAGCGACCCGTGCCGCACCATGCCCAGCGCCCGCAGCGCCAGGGTTCGCCCCAGCCGCTCCAGCGGGCGCAGCGAGCGCGATGTGGACCCCGGCGCCCTCGTGCGCACGATCGTGGGGGCGTCGAGCGGGCCGCGTGTTCGGTGGGACGTCGTCATGCGCGGCCTCCTTCGTGCGCCGCATGCGCAGCGCGTCTCGCCGGGTGCGGCTGCACCGGGACACGCTTGATCCACAGCCGCAACGCGTGCCAGTGGATCGCCGCCACCACCCGCAATGTCATGAACGGGTACCGCGCCAGCGCCCGACGCATCGCCCGCGCCGTCATCGCACGGCGCTCCATCGTGAGCGTGGCGTCGAACACTTTCGGGTCGGCGTGATCGGTCGTCGCGTCGCCCGGCGGCGCGCTCCGGGGGCGCGAGCGCAGGTTCATGTGCACGAACACGTCGTCCCCCGGGGCGTTGAACGACCAGTCGTACGCGATCTCCATGGGCATGAAGGGCGAGACGTGGAAGTCCTTGTCGAAGCGGAACCGCGCCTGCTCGTTCGGCGCGGCGCGCCGGGCGTCGAGGGCGTAGGCGTGCCGTTCCTTCCAGGGCGTGTTGGTGATCTCCGCCACGATCGCCTCCAGGCGTTCGCCCGAGGCGTCGAAGCAGTAGTAGAACGTCACCGGGTTGAAGTTGTGCCAGAAGCACCGCAGGTGCGTGAGCACCCGCACGGGGCCCGCGGGCGTGAAGCCCAGGCGCTCGCGCACCAGGTCGCGCACGCACTCCTTGAGCGGGCGGTCCGTCGGGCGCAGGTAGTCCTCCCGCCGGAACCGCGCCGGCGCCCAGCGTGAACGAGCCGACCAGAGTCGCGTCAGCCCGAACACACGGTCGGCCTCGTCGAGGTCGAGGTAGGTCATGAACAGCGGGAACGAGAACTCGTGCGCGCAGGGCGTCATCCGCCGATGGCGGACGAGCCCGACGTAGATCGCGCTGTTGAGACCGCTCACAGCGTCGCCCCGAAGCGCTCGCACACGCGCAGCGCGCTGACCACGCCGTCTTCGTGGAAGCCGTTGCCCCAGTAGGCGCCGCAATAGTGTGTCCGGTTCACGCCGCAGACCTCCGCCCGCCGTTGTCGCGCCGCCATCCCCTCGACCGTGTACAGCGGGTGATGGTACTCGAGCCTCGCGTGGACCTTCGCCGGGTCGATCCGCGAGGATTCATTCAGCGTCACGCACAGGTGCGTCGTCGTCGGCAGCGATTGCAGGATCGTCAGGTCATACGTCACCCCCACCCCCGGAAGTTTCCTAGGAACCACCCCTGGCTCACGCCCGGGAACCCCCCTCTGCGCCGACGGATCTCCCGCACCGGCGCGATGATCCCCGTTCAGTCGGTAGTTCCACCCAGACCACGCCGCCCGGCGTCGCGGCAGCAGCGATTCGTCCCAGTGCAGCACCGCCTCGTTGGCCTGATAGGGCATCGCCCCCAGCACCGCGCGCTCCGCCTCCGTCGCGTCCGCCAGCATCGCCAGCGCCTCATCGGCGTGGGCCGCGATGATCACCTCGTCGTAGCGTTCGCCCGCGCCATCCGCCGCCGTCACCTCCACAGCGTCCGGGAGCCGGCGCACGCGCGTCACCGGCGCCGCGAGGCGCACGCGATCGGCGAACGTCGCCCGCATCGCCTCCACGTACCGTCTCGACCCGCCCGGGATCGTGCGCCACTGCGGGCGCTCGCGCAGGTCGAGCATGCCGTGGTTGTCGAAAAACGCGAGGAAGAACCGCGCCGGCATGGCCAGCGTCGCCTCCCGCGGCGCCGACCAGATCGCCGACGCCATCGGCACGAGGTAGTCCTCGCGGAACGCCCGCGACCACCCGCCGCGCTCGAAGAGCTCGCCCAGCGTCGTTTCGTCCGCGGCGTTCTCGAGCATCGCCTTGCCGACCCTGGCGAACCGCGCGACGCCTCGGGCCATCGACCAGAAGCGCGGGCTCA
Source organism: Phycisphaerales bacterium (assembly GCA_007693765.1). Classification (GTDB taxonomy): domain Bacteria; phylum Planctomycetota; class Phycisphaerae; order Phycisphaerales; family UBA1924; genus RECZ01. Next base: position 21,623 of record RECZ01000077.1, read on the forward strand.
CGAGGTTGCGACGTCGCGCGAAGAGCCCGCGCCACGAGTCGCCGCCGTACTCGAAGCCCGTGGCCTCGTCGCGCACGCTGAAGGTCATCGTCGAGGGCTGCGACGCCACGCCGAGGCGCGCCAGCAGGCGTGTGAAGTTCGGGTAGTTGCGCTCGTTGAAGACGATGAACCCCGTGTCCACGTCCACGTCGCGCCCCTCGTGGCGCACGCGCAGCGTGTTGGTGTGCCCGCCCAGGCGCACCTCGCGCTCGAAGAGCGTGACCTCGTGGCCCTCGCGCAGAAGGTACGCGCACGTCAGCCCCGACACGCCCGCGCCGACGATCGCGATCCTCACGCCGCCCGATCCCGCGGCGCATCATCCGCGACGCCCTGCGCCTGCGCCGCCTCGTACACCCGCGCCGGCACGCCGCGCACGTTCCACACCAGGCCGAGCTTCTCCATCAGGCGGAGCGTGTAGTACGTCGGGTCGATCTCCCACCAGTAAAACCCCTGCCGCGCGGCGCCGGGGTAGTAGTGGTGGTTGTTGTGCCAGCCCTCGCCCAGCGTCAGCAGCGCGAGCCAGAAGTTGTTGCGGCTGTCGTCGCCCGTCGCGAAGCGGCGCGAGCCGTAGACGTGCGCCAGCGAGTTGATCGTGAACGTCGCGTGGTAGAGCGCCACCGTCGAGACGCCGAAGCCCCACACGAACATCTGCGCCCCGCTCGTGCCCAGCCCCGGCGCCCACGCCTGCAGCGTCGCGCCGAGGGCGTACACCGCCGCGCCCAGCGTCAGCACCGGCACGACGTGCCAGCGCTCCAGCCAGCGCAGCTCGGGCTGTTTGGCCCAGTCCGGCACGGCCGCCCAGTTGGTGCTGCGCCCCTGCTCCGTCATGAACCACGCCATGTGCGACCACAGCACGCCGCGGAGCGTTGGCGAGTGCATGTCCGGGTCTTCATCGGAGTGGCGGTGGTGGTGCCGGTGGTGCCCCGACCACCACATCGGCCCCCGCTGCGCGGACGACGCCCCGATCCACGCGAACACGAACTGCGTCACCCGGTGGGTGCGGAACGTGCGGTGCGAGAAGTACCGGTGGTAGAACCCCGTGATCGCGAACATCCGCACGAAGAACAACGCCGCACACACACCGACCGCGGCCCAGCTCACCCCCGTCCACACCACGCCCACCACGATCAGGTGGATCAGGAGTATCGGCAGTGCCGCCATGGGCAGCACGCGCCGGTCGTCCAGCGCGGCGTACGCCTCATGACTATGGACGGGCCTGGGGCCGAGCAGGTGCAGTGGCATGCGCGTAACAGTCGCTCCGGGGGGATGGGATGACGCGCCGCAGCCAGTCTACGCCATGGCTGATTACGCCGCGCCACGCGACCCTTCGCCCCGTTCGACGCATCGGAGTCGCCCCCCCGCGCTATTTCCACGCCCGTGGCCCCCGCGGCGTCCATATCTCACGGGCAAGGCATGCCGAAAGCCGCGAGCACGGCGTTCATGTCGTTGAAATCCACCACGCCGTCGCCGTTGACGTCGCCGCCCGTTCCCGGTGGGTTCACGGTCTGGCCGAAATTGCTCAGGATGAGGTTCAGGTCGTCGAAGCCCACCGAACCGGAGCCGGTGAGGTCGCCCGGGCAGGGCAGCACGCAGCCGCGCCAGCGCGACAGTCGGGGCGAGGGCACGCCCCCGGCCGCGCTGAAGTCGCCGCCGGCGATGAGCGAGAGCGGATCGCCCGAGCCGTCGTCGAACGCCGCCAGCGCCCGCACCGAGGAATCGAAGCCGGTCCCCAGCGCGCTCCACTGCCCGTTGCGCCAGCGGGCGAGTCGGTTGACGACCACCGTGCTGCGCACGCCCGCATCGTCGCCGCCGCGGAGCGAGTCCACGGCGCCGCCCGTGACGGTGGTGAAATCGCCGGCGATGTAGAGCGCCGGGCCGGAGCCGTCGTTGAAGGATCGCAGCGCCCACACCCACGCGTTGGCGCCGCCGCCGGGGGTGACCGTGGCGTGCCCTAGCGCCGACCACGCGGCGCCGTTCCACCTGGCGACGCGGTTGGCGGGCGCGCCGCCGATGCTGGTGAACGTGCCGCCGACAAAGAGCGCCGGTCCGAAGCCGTCGTCGTGCACCGTCATGCCCAGCACGGCGCCGTTCATCGATCCGCCAACGGTGGACCACGATGAACCGTTCCACCGCGCGACGCCGCCGTTGATGGGCACGCCGCCGGCGGAGGTGATGGGCCCCCCGACGTAGAGATCGCCGTTGTAGGAGGCCAGCGAGAAGACCGCGCCCTGCACACCGCCGCCGAGCGTGGACCACGTCGCGCCGTCCCACCGCGCGATGTTGCTCGCCGCGACCCCGCCCACACCGCTGAACACGCCGCCGATATACAGCGCCGGTCCGGAGCCGTCGTTATGCACCGTCATCGCGATGACCTGCAGGCCCTGCACGCCGCCGCCGACCTCCGACCACGATGCGCCATCCCACCGGGCCAGATTCTGCGCCGGCACGCCCCCAGCCGCGCCGAACGCGCCGCCGACGTAGATCGACGGGCCGGCGCCGTCGGTGAAGGGCTGCAGCGCGATCACGGACCCCGTGACGCCCCCGATCGAGGCGAACGACGACCCGTCCCATCGCGCGACGCCCTGCGCCGCGACGCCGTCGATCGTCGAGAACTCGCCCCCGACAAAGAGCGCCGGACCGGCGCCGGAGCCGTCGTTGAACGTGGCCAGCGACTCCACCGACGAGGACGTCGGCCCGCCCACGCCGAAGCCGAGCGGCGCCCACGCGCCGCCGTCCCACACCGCGGCGTTTGAGGCGGGCAGCCCGCTCGCCTCCGTAAAGCCGCCGTAGACGTAGAGCCGCGAGCCCGAGCCGTCGTTGTGCGAAGCCAGCGCGTACACGGGGCCGTTGAACGTCTCGCCCACCTGCGACGCCGTCGTTCCATCCCACCGGAAGACGCGCATCGTGTTCTGGCCCGCGTCCTGCCGCCGCACGCCGTAGAGCGCCGAGCCGGAGCCGTCGTCGTGCACAGCGAACGAATTGCCGATGAACCCGGTCACCGGCGAGCCGAACATGCCCCCGCTCCACTTGAACACGTTCCCGTCCGAATCGCCGACGTACAGGGCGTCGCCCGTGCCGTCGTTGAAAACCGCGAGGCCCTCGAGCTCGCCGAAGATCGGGTTGGGGAGCACCGGGTCCCACGCGGCGCCGTTCCAGACGACGAACTTTGCGTCGAACTCGCCCACCGCGTACAGCTTCGCCCCCGTGCCGTTGTCGTACGAGGCGATGGCGAGCACGCGCCGGGCGCCGACGCCCGCCTGCGGGCAACCGGTGCAGGGGATCCCCTCGTTGGTGCGGAAGTCGATCAGCGGAACCCACGTCGATGTTGCGACATCCCATCTGGTGACGCCCGCCGAAGATCCGGTCGTCGGTGCCCCGCCCGGGCTCCCGGGGAACTCACTGGTCTCGAACGCCACGTAGAGCGCCGGCCCGTTCCCGTCGTCGTGCACTGTCGCGTCGAGCACGATGCGGTTGAGCTGGCCCAGCCCCACGTCGGACCACGCCGCGCCGTCCCACTTGCGCACGTAATCGCCGATGGTGTGCACGCCCGCGACGTACAACGCCGGGCCGGAGCCGTCGTTGAACGACACCGCGGCCGTGCTGAGGAACCCCGGAGGCCCCCCCGCAGGCGGGAACCGCGCCCACTCCTCGCCGTTCCACCGGATGGCGCCGTACACCGCGCCGCCCGGCCCGATACCGAGGGTCGCTCCGGTCACGTACAGCGCGGGGCCGGCGCCGTCGTTGTGCGAGACCGCCGTGGACGTTCGGAACGGGGACAGAAGCGGGCTGGGATCGGCGCCGACGCCGTTGAAGATCGCCTCCCACGCCTGCTGGCACTGGCCCGCGTCGGCGGGAGCGTTCAGAGGCGCGATCGACAAAGCCGCGGCCAGAGCTGCGGCGAAGGGCGCAGTGTACATGCGTGTCGTCACGGAGGCTCTCCTTGATATTGGTCGGCCGCCACCCTCATCCACGGTTGCGAGAGCGGCGCCGCAATGGTCTTTCTCCCGATCGCGAAGCGGCGACCAGAATACCACACCCCCCGGAATTGCAACTACCCAATACCGATTATTTCCGCCCTCGCCCCCCGCCGCCGGACACACGCAGGATCGGGTGCGGCGCCCCCGCCCGCAGGGCATCGTCGAAAAACCCCCACGCCGTCAGGCCGTCGTCGCTCTCGGGCTCGAGCAGCAGCACCGCCAGCGTGCCCAGCGGCTGGGCCGTCGTGACGATGTGCGTCCCCACAGGCAGCGCACGCGGATCGAGATCGGCGCGTGACGTCTCGGTCTCCACGCGTACGAGATGCACGCCCTGGAAGGCGCGCTCGGCGCGCACGATCTCCGTCACCGTGGCGCGCTCGACGCCGATCGTGCGCACATCGCCGGCGCGTGTTCCACGTGGAACACCCCCGGAACCCCCGGAAGCTCCCGATTCGCCATTCGTTTCATCCGCGAACAACACGCCCGTCGTCAGCGCTTCGGTGATGGTGTGCACGCGCACGCCGTGGTGGTGCAGGTTCTCGATCACGCGATCGTTGCCCGGCGGCACGATGTACGCCAGCGGCCGTCGCACGCCGCGGGTGGGCTCGAAGCGGCCCTCGTGCGCGACCTCCAGCACGATCGGGCGCGATTCGTCGATCTCCCGGCGCGGGGCGCCGTCGGGTCGGCGCGCTGTCGGGGACGACTCCTCCGCCCACGCCCACGTGCGGATGTGCGCAGTGTCGGGCAGCGCTGCGCGGGCGGCGCGCACGGGCACATCGTCTTGGGCGCGTTGGCCGCGGGCAGTTGTGTCTTCGTCGGTTTCGCGGGCGAGGGCGAGGATGCGCCGGGCGTCGTTCGCCGCGTGCTCGGCGCAGTGGCGCACGAAGGCCAGCGTCGCCAGCACGCGGTCTTTGTAGGGCGCGTAGGAGTACGCCTCTGAGAGGATGGAGATGCGTCCGCGCAGGCCGTGGTAGTTGGCGCCGAAGCGGGGGCGATGGTCGTAGGTGAACCAGCGGGTGCGCTCGGGGTCGAAGTTGCCGTAGTAGAAGGATGCGTAGCCCGTCTCGGCCTCCATGCGGGCGCTCACGGCGGGGAGGAGTTCATCGCGCAGGTAGGCGACGGGCGCCGGCGCCGAGGCCGGGTGCAGCGGCGCCTCGTAGGTGAGCGTGTAGCGGTGGCGCGAGCCGTTGGTGGTGTGCAGGTCCATGATGACGTGCGGGTCCCACTCGTTGAGCAGGCGGACCATGGCGCGCGACTCGGGCGCATCAAGCTTCATGTAATCGCGGTTGAGGTCCAAGCCCTGGGCGTTGGGGCGGACGCCCATGCCGTGCTCCGGACCGTCCTGCCCGGGGCGGTTGTCGGGCGCGAAGCGCTCGTTGCCGTCGGCGTTGTAGATCGGCGCGATGAGCAGCACGAGGTTGTCGAGCAACAACCGGTTGCGCGGCTCGCCGGGCTCGAGGAGCAGCTCGCGCGCGAACATGAGCGATGCCTCCTTGCCCGCGACCTCGCCGGCGTGGATGTTGGCGAAGACGAAAAAGACGGGCTTGCCCGATCGGCGCGCCTCCTCCGGCGTGCGCACCGGCGGGTCGGCGATGATGAGCAGCGGCAGGTCGCGGCCCTCGTAGGACTGGCCCATCGAGTCGCGCTGCGCCAGGGGCGAGAGACGGGCGAGGGCGTCCACCAGTTCGACGACCTCGCGGTGCGTCGCGGTGGCGCGCCAGCCGGATCGCTCCGCGACGGTGCGGAGATCGCCCCCGCCCCCGCCCCCGGAAGCCCCGGTATCCGGAGTCGGTTCGTGTCGCGGCTGGTTCGTGCACGCGGCGAGGAGGCCGGCGGCGGCGAGGGCCGCCAGCACGCGGATGGACCGGGCTGTCTTCGTGTGGTGCGGCATACGCACAGTGTGGCGCGCACGTCGGTCGCTGGCGAGCGGGTCCGCGGGCGCGGGGATATCCTGCGATCGATGCCCGAGCGTGAAGGAGTGAGAGAGAACGTCGATCCGCGCTCGATGGAGGCGGTGCGCCGGGTGTGGGGGTACGACACGCTGCGCCCGTTGCAGGCGGCGTCGATCGAGGCGGGGGTCTCGGGGCGCGACTGTCTCACGGTGCTGCCCACTGGCGGGGGCAAGAGCCTGTGCTATCAGGTCCCGCCGCTGGTGACGGGGAAGGCGACGGTGGTGATCTCGCCCTTGATCGCGCTGATGCGCGACCAGGTGCGGGGGCTGAAGCTCAACGGGTACGAGGCGGGGGCGTTGCACTCGGCGCTGGACCGGGAGGATGCGCGGGAGATCGAATCGCGGCTGCTGCGCGGCGACCTGCTGCTGGTGCTGGCCGCGCCGGAGCGGGCGCTGACCTCGGGGTTCTGCGCGCTGCTGGCGAAGCTGCACGACGCGGGGCGGCTGGGGGCGATCGCGATCGACGAGGCGCACTGCATCAGCCAGTGGGGGCACGACTTCCGGCCCGAGTACCGGCGGCTGGTGGAGCTGCGCCGGATCGCGCCCGGCGTGGGGATGCAGGCGTTCACGGCGACGGCCACGCCGCGTGTGCGCGAGGACATCGTGCGCCAACTCGGCCTGGAGGACGCCGAGGTGCTGGTGGGCTCGTTCGACCGCCCCAACCTGACGTACCGCGTGCGCCACCGGCGCGATGCCGCGGAGCAGACGATCGAGGCGGTGCGGGCCATGCACGACCGTGGCGAGGGCGGCGGGGCGATCGTGTACTGCCTGAGCCGCGCCGACACCGAGCGACTGGCCGAGAGCCTGCGCGTCGCGGGGCTGGATGCGCGGGCGTACCACGCGGGCATGGACAAGGGGCCGCGGCACGACGTGGAGCGGGCGTTCACGAACGAGTCGCTGGATGTGGTGGTGGCGACGGTGGCCTTCGGGATGGGGATCGACCGCTCGAACGTGCGCCTGGTGGTGCATGCGTGCCTGCCCAAGTCTGTCGAGGCGTATCAGCAGGAGGCGGGGCGCGCCGGGCGCGACGGGCTCGGCGCGGAGTGCCTGCTGCTGGCGGCGCCGAGCGACGGCTCGCGCTGGGAGCGGCTGATCCTGCGCTCCGCCTCGGAGTCGGGCGCGGACCCGTCCGCGCAGCTCGCTCTGCTCGACGATGTGCGCCGGTTCGCGGGGGCACTGCTGTGCCGCCACCGGGCGCTGTGCGAGTATTTCGGGCAGTCGTACGAGCCGGAGAACTGCGGCGCCTGCGATGTCTGCCTCGGCGAGACGCGCGAGGAGAGCGACAGCGCGGTGCTGGCGCAGAAGCTGATGTCGGGCGTGGCGCGGACGGGGCAGCGGTACGGGGCGGGGTACGTCGCCGATGTGCTGCGCGGGGCGGTGACGGACGACGTCGTCGCCCGCGGGCACAACGCGCTGAGCGTCTTCGGGCTGCTCGCGAAGCGTTCGCGCAAGGAGATCATGGTGCTGCTGGACCAGCTCGTGGCGCTGGGCGCCCTGCGCGCGGACGAGCACCGCGTGCTGCGGTTCGGGGCGCGGGGCGTCGCGGTGATGAAGGGGGAGGCGGGGGTTCGGCTGGCGGCGCCGCTGGGCGTGCGGGGGGCCGGCAGCGAGCGCCGACGCGAACGAGGGCGCGTGGTGGACGCGGCGCCCCTGACGATCGAGGAGCGCGAGGTGTTCGAGCGGCTGCGGGGGCTGCGGAAGCGGATCGCGGAGGAGAGCGAGGTCCCGCCGTACGTGGTGTTCTCCGACGCGACCCTGCGCGAGATGGCGCGCCTGCTGCCCCGCTCGCCCGAGCAGTTGCTGGAGGTCAAGGGGGTGGGGCGGCGGAAACTGGAGATGTTCGGGGAGGCGTTCCTGGAGGAGATCGTCGCGGGCGCGGGCGGGTGAGGGCGCCGGGCGGATGTGCGGATGTGCGGCGTTCGTGCGGTGTCGGGACGGTTGGAGGCCACGCGTCGCCCGAGGCTGGCTAGACTGGCGTTGCGGCGTGTCGAGACCGCTCCGGGGCAAGTGTCCGGCTCTCTTTACATATCCATTAGAGGTTGCACAAAACGATGGACATCACGCGTAGCTTGCGCCGTGCGTTCGCCCGTACGTCGTGGAAGGATCGGCGTCTACGTCTTTCGCTTGTGCTGCTCGCGGCGTGCGCCGCGGCGTGCGGCGGCTGCTCGGATCGGGGCGAGCCGGCCGAGACGGTGCGCCCGGTGCGGGTGATCCGTGTGGGCGACACCGCCGCGTTCCGCGGGCGGGAGTTCCCCGGGCGGGCGGAGGCGCTGCAGCACGCGGACCTGTCCTTCCGGGTGGGTGGAACGCTGATCATGCTGCCGGCGCGGATCGGCGCACGGGTGGAGGAGGGCGAGGTGATCGCCCGTCTGGACCCGCGCGACTTCGAGGTGCGCGTGCGCGGCGGGGAGGCGGCGCTGGCCCGGGCGCAGTCGGACCTGGCGCGGGCGCAGGAGGAGTTCAACCGCGGAAAGGTCGCGTTCGAGCGCGGCGGCGTGTCGGAGATCGAGATGGTCCGGGTGCGCGAAGCGCTGAACGTTGCGCGGGCGACAGCGCAGGGGATCGAGGCGGACCTGCAATCTGCGCGCGACGACCTGGCGGACACCAACCTGCGGGCGCCCTTCAGCGGCGAGGTGGCGGCGCGGTTCGTCGAGAACTTCGAGGACGTGCAGGCGCGCCAGCCTGTGCTGCGCGTGCTGGACGACGACCGCGTGAAGTTCACCGTGTTCGTCCCCGAGAGCATGATCGCGCATCTGCCCTACGTTCGGGAGATCATCTGCGAGTTCGACGCGATGCCCGGCGTGCGGCTGCCGGCGGAGGTGTACGAGGTGGGTCGCGAGGCGGACGACGTGACGCGGACGTTCCCCATCACGCTGGTCATGGACCAGCCCGAGCAGGGGCGCATCCTCGCGGGGATGACGGGGCGCGCCTCGGTGGTTCGGTTGGAGGAGGCCCCGACGAGCGAGGACATCTTCGACCTCCCCCCCGCCGCGATCGCGGAAGGCGTGGACGGGGAGCGGTTCGTCTGGGTGATCGATGAATCGACGGGCTTGGTCTCGCGGCGCGTGGTCGAGGTCGGGCCGATCTCACCCGCCGGCCTGCGCGTGAGCGGCGTGCGGCGCGGCGACGTGGTCGCGACCGCGGGGGCGGCGTTCCTGCGTGAGGGTCAGCGGGTACGAGTGATGGAGCCAGGCGCGGCGCGGGGGAGCCGCGAATGAATCTCATCGCCAAGGTGTTCGACCGGTCCGTGATGACGGTCTTCACGACGGTCGTCGTGATGCTCGCGGGCGTGATGTCGTACTTCCAGCTCGGGCAGCTCGAGGACCCGGAGTTCACCGTGAAGGCGGCGATGGTCGCGACGCTCTACCCCGGCGCCACGCCCGAGGAGGTGGAGCTGGAGGTCACGGACATCATCGAGCGGGCGGTGCAGCAGATGCCCGAGCTCAAGGAGGTGGAGTCGTACTCGAGCGCAGGCGTCTCGATGGTCAAGGTGATCATCAAGCCGCAGGTCCGCTCGGAAGAGCTGCCCCAGGTGTGGGACCAGCTCCGCAAGCGCGTGTCGGACGCGGAGCGGGGCCTGCCCCCGGGCGCCGGACCGGCGCAGGTCTTCGACGACTTCGGCGACGTCTTCGGCTTTTTCTTCGCGATCCGGGCGGACGGGTTCACCTACGCGGACCTCGAACGCCATGCCGACGACATCAAGATGGAGCTCTCCGTCGTGCCCGGCGTGGCGAAGGTGGAGCTCTGGGGCGTGCAGACGCAGACCGTGTACTTGGACGTCTCCGAGGCGAGGCTCTCTCAACTCGGGCTGTCGCTGTTGGACGTGAACGCCACCCTCGCGCGCCAGAACACCGTCGTCGAGGCGGGCGCTCTGGACCTGCAGACCATGCGGATGCGCTTCGAGGTCACCGGCGAGTTCGCCTCGCCCGACGAGATCGGCGAGCTCGTCATCCGCGGGCGGACGATCGACGGGCGCGACGAGGGGCGGCTGATCCGGCTGCGCGACGTGGCGACGGTGGAGCGCGGCTACCTCACGCCGGCGCGCGACATGATGCGATTCAACGGCATGCCGGCGATCGGCGTCGCGGTCTCGAACCGTCCGGGCGTGAACATCGTGTCGCTGGGGCGTGAGATCGACGCGCGGCTCGCGGTGATCAGCGCGGGGCTGCCCATCGGCATCGAGATCGACCGCGTGTCGTGGCAGTCGGACCTCGTGGACAGCGCGATCAGCGACTTCATGAAGAGCCTGGCGCTGGCGGTGGGCATCGTGCTGGTGGTGCTGTGCTTCGCGATGGGCCTGCGCCCGGCGATCGTGGTCGGGCTGACGGGGCTGCTGATGGTGATCATCGCGACGTTTGTCGTGATGAACCTGATCAACGAGGACCTGCACCGCATGTCGCTCGGTGCGCTCATCGTGGCGATGGGCATGATGGTGGACAACGCCATCGTGGTCGCCGACGGCGTGCTCACGCGGATGCAGCGGGGGATGGCCCGCGTGCCCGCGGCGATCGAGGCGGCCTCGCAGCCCTCGATCCCCCTGCTCGGCGCGACGGTCGTGGGCGTGATGGCGTTCTACCCCATCGCCTCCTCCACGGAGAACGCGGGCGAGTACACGCAGGCGCTCTTCAGCATCGCGGGCATCTCGCTGCTCATCTCGTGGCTCTTCGCGGTCACGATCTCGCCCCTGATGTGCGTCGCGATGCTGCCCGCGCCCAAGGCGAACGCGGGCGACCCTTTCGCCGGCCGGTTCTACCGCTCGTTCCGCGCGCTGCTGGTGCTGGCGTTGCGGTTGCGGTTCGTGGTGCTGGCGATCTTCGTCGGGGCGCTGGCGTTGAGCCTGGTCTCGTTCCGCTGGGTGGACCAGTTGTTCTTCCCCGCCGCGGACAGGTCGCAGTTCATGGTGGACGTGTGGCTGCCCGAGGGCACACGGATCGAAACGACGTCCGGCGCGGTGCGCGAGATCGAGCAATACGTCGAGGTCCTCGACGGCGTGACCGGGGTGAGCACGTTCATCGGGCGTGGCCCGCCCCGGTTCTACCTGCCGGTGGAGCCGGAGTCGCCGAACTCGTCGTACGCGCAGGTCATCGTCAACACCACGAGCCTGCGCGCGGTGGACGCCATCCTCGGACCCCTGCAGCGCTGGGCGGACGAGCAGTTCCCCGAGGCGCAGGTGATCGCGCGGAAGTACGGGCTGGGGCCGTTCGAGTCGTGGCCGGTGCAGGCGATGATCAGCGGCCCGGCCTTCGCTGATCTGAGCACGCTGCGCGCGCTGGGCGAGCGGGCGGAGGGCGTGCTGCGGAGCAGCCCGAACGCGATGGCGGTGCGCACCAATTGGCGCGAGCGCACGCCCCGCATCGTGGCGGAGTTCGATCAGGCCAACGCGCGCTGGACGGGCGTGCAGCGGACGGACGTCGCCTCGGCCCTCCGGCGCGCGCACGACGGAACGATCGTGGGCCTGTACCGCGAGGACGACAAGCTGCTGCCCATCGTGCTGCGCAGCGATCGGCGCGACCGCGAGCAGATCGCCCGGAACCTGGACATCCTGCAGGTGCGGCCGCTGGTTTCGAACCGCTCGGTGCCGCTGGCGCAGGTGACGTCGGGCCTGCCCGTCGAGTGGCGCGACCCGGTGATCTACCGCTTCAACCGCAAACGATCGATCATCGCCCAGGGCGTGCCCGTGGGGCTGACCACGGACCTCTTCGACGACGTGCGCGCCGGCGTCGAGGCGATCGAACTGCCCCCGGGCCACTCGCTGATGTGGAAGGGCGAGCACCGATCCTCGCGCGACGCGCAGATGTCGCTGATCCCGGGCGTCATCCCGGCGTTCATCGTGATGGCGCTCGTGGTCGTGGGGCTGTTCAACAACTACCGGCAACCGCTGATCATCCTGTGCATCGTGCCCTTCGCCCTCATCGGCGTGGTGACGGGCCTGCTGGTGACGCGCCAGCCCTTCGGCTTCGTCGCACTGCTCGGCGCGATGTCGCTGGCGGGCATGATGGTCAAGAACGCGATCGTGCTGCTCGACGAGGTGAACGCGCTCCGGAAGCAGGGCCAGAGCGAGCACGACGCGGTCGTGAACGCGGCGGTCGCCCGGCTGCGCCCCGTGCTGCTGGCCGCGGCGACGACGGTGCTGGGCGTGATCCCGCTGCTGGCGGACGTCTTCTGGGCGTCGCTGGCGGTGGTGATCATGTTCGGCCTCGCCATCGGCTCGGTGATCACCATGTTCCTCGTGCCGGTGCTGTACGCGATCTTCTACCGCGTGAGGCCGACCGCGGGCTGAGGCCGCTCCCCATCCATACAAGGCCACCATGAGCGAAGAGCAAGCGCCAACCCAAAGCACGCCCGAACTCCTCGAGTTCATGTACCGGCTGGGGCAGGCGTACCTCGCGTGCGGCGAGCAGACGGCGCAGGTTGAGCTGGCGCTGCGGCGCGTCGCGAACTCCTACAGCGCCCGCAAGACGCGCGTGGTCGCCTTCCCCACCGCGATCTTCATCACCCTGCACGACAGCGAAGGCGAGAAGGTGACGCTGGCGGAGGGCCCGCTGCAGGGCCTGCGGCTCGATCAGATGGCGGACGTCTACACGCTGGGCGCCGAGGCGCAGCGCGGCGGCACGCCCATCGGCGAGCTGCAGCAGCGGCTGACGGCGATCCTGCGCCAGCCCATGCGCTTCGGGTGGGGAGGATCGATCATCGGCAGCACCGTCCTGACCGCGGGCATCGCGATGGTGCTCACGCCCTCGCTCATCAACATCGGCGCCGCGGCGGCGCTGGGCGCGGTCGTGGGCGTGCTCAAGACATTCATGCGCGAGCGCACGCTGCTCTCGGCGCCGGCGCCGGTGGTGGCGGCGACGATCGTCTCCGCGCTGGTGTTCGCGGCCGTGAAGTACGGCCTGCCCATCGCGCCGCTCAAAGTGCTCATCCCGCCGCTCGTCACGTTCCTCCCCGGCGCGATGCTCACCTTCGGGATGATCGAGCTCGCCTACGGCGACATGGTGAGCGGCACGAGCCGCATCATGACGGGCTTCGTGCAGCTCATCCTGCTGACGTTCGGCATCGTGGCGGGGGCGGCGATCGTCGGGGTGACGCCCGGCGGCCTGCCGGACCCGGTCACGCCGTTGGACGCGGTGCTGTGGGCGCCCTGGCTGGGCGCGCTGATCTTCGGCGTGGGCGTGTTCCTGCACTTCTCGGCGCCGCGGAACGCGCTGCCCTGGATGCTGCTGGTGATTTTGACGGCGTTCGCGGCGCAGCAGGCGACGGTGGGCGTGGTCGGGAAGCAGTTCAGCGGCTTCTTTGGGATGCTGCTGGCGACGCCGCTGGGGTATCTGATCCAACTGCGGTTCAAGGGGCCGCCGGCGATCGTGACGTTCCTGCCCAGCTTCTGGCTGCTGGTGCCCGGGGCGCTGAGCCTCATGAGCGTCAAGACCATGCTCACCGACACCACCGCGGGCATCGACGGCCTGATGACCGCGGTCTTCGTGTTCGCCTCGATCGCGCTGGGCACGCTGATGGGAGCCTCGCTCTACAAGTGGCTCACCGAGCGCTTCGGGGCGTGGCAGTTGCAGGTCGGGCGCGCCACGCGCCGGGCGCGCGAACGACAGAAGCCGTGAGCCGATCTCAGTCGCGAGCGGGGCCGGGGGCGCCGGGGGGCCGGCCGCGCTTCACGCGCCGAGCGTCGCCAGCGCGACCGCCACGCGGCAGCCGCTCGCGTACTCGGGCAGGTGCACGTACTCCTTGACGGTGTGGATCTCGTACTGCCCGGCGCCGATGGTGACGGTGGGCACGCCCCGCGCCACGAGCCAGTTGGCGTCGAGGCCGCCGTTGGAGAACACGGTGCTCGGCGTGAGGCCCAATGACTCGACAGCGCGCTTGGCGTGCTTCACGATCGGGGCGTCGTCGGGGAGGTTGAACGAGGGGTACTGCTCGCGCCCGTGGAACTCGACCTCCGCGGTTCCGCCCTCGGTGTCCTTCACCTGCGCGGCGGCGCTGGACAGCGCGGCCTTGTACGCCTCGGTGATCCTGGCGGCGAACGCGGCGTCGGGGCTGCGCGTCTCGCCCTTGAGGTAGACGTAATCCGTCACGACGTTGGTGGCGTCGCCCGCGGGCTTGGCCTTTTTGCCGCCGAAGATCCCGACGTTGCTCGTGCCCCTGCCCTCTGGCTTGACGACCTTGCCGAACCAGCCGCCCTTGTGCGCCTCGGCGATGGCGATGGAGGCGACGAGCGTCGAGGAGATCCCCTTGTCGGGCGCGACGCCGGCGTGCGCCGCCTTGCCCCGGATGTGCGCCTCCCACGACTGCGCGCCCACGGCGCCGGTGATCAGCTCGTGCGCGAGTTTGCCGTCGACGTTGAAGCACATCGTGGCGCCCTTGAGGTCGGCGGGGTCGATCTGTTTGGACCCCTGCAGGCCGCACTCTTCGCGGATGGTGAAGAGCAACGTGATGGGCGGGTGGGGCAGCTTGTTCCTGTAGAGCGTCTCGACGAGGGTGACGAGCACGGCGCAGCCGGTGCGGTTGTCGCCGCCGAGCGCGGTGTTCCCCTCGGGGACGATGCGGTCGCCGTCGCGCTTGGGCTTCACGCCGGCGACCAGCGGAACGACGTCCATGTGCGTGGAGAACATGATGCGGTCGCCGCCGTTGGTCCCGGGGAGGTCGGCGTAGAGGTTGCCGACCTGCGTGGGGTCGTCGATGCGCTCGTTGGCGGTGTCGTAGCGGATGTTGGCCGCGGGCACGCCCAGGGCGATGAGGTCGTCGCGGATGGCCTCGGCGATGGCCTTCTCGTCGCCGCTCACGCCCTCGATGGCGAGGTAGCGCATGAGGCGGTCTTCGGCGGACTTCACATCGAGGGGGATCGTGTTCGCGGGCGCGGCGTGCATGGTCTCTCTCCGGGTGCGGTTGATTTGGTTCGCGGCGGTGCGCGGCGAGCGGTTCGTGATCGCGTGGACGTTCGTTAGATGCCCCAGGGCAGGCCGAAGACCTGCCACACGACAAACAGGACCGTCCAGAGCGTGAGCAGCACGAGAACGTAGGGCAGCATCAGCGCGACGACGGTGCCCACGCCGGCCTGCTTGTCGTACTTCTGGCAGAAGACGACGACGAGCGCGAAGTAGGCGTTGAGGGGCGTGATCATGTTGATGGGCGAGTCGGCCACGCGGTACGCCGCGAGCACGGCCTCGGGCTCGACGCCCAGGCGCATCAGCAGCGGCACGAAGATCGGCGCGAAGATCGCCCACTTGGCGATGGCGCCGGTGATGAGGAAGTCGAGCAGCACCACGACCAGGATGAAGCCAAGCAGCAGCCACACGGGCCCGATGCTGGCGCCGGTCAGGGCGTTGGACATCGAGACCGCGAGGATCGCCGCCATGTTGGAGTAGTTAAAGAAGGCGATGAACTGCGCGATGATGAACAGCAGGAAGATGAGGCTGCCCAGCGTGGAGACGGCCTTCTCCATCGCCTTGATTACGTCGGAGAACTTCTTCATCGTGCCCGAACCGATGCCGTAGGCGAAGCCGGAGACGAAGAACACCGTGGCGATGAAGGCGATGAGGCCGTTCATGAAGGGCGTGTTGCCGATGAGCGCGCCGGTGTCGGGGTCGCGCAGCGGGGCGCCGGCGGGGAGCGAGAGCAGGCCGAAGAAGATCAGCGTGCCCAGCAGGCCGACCGCGGCGAAGAGCAGGCCGCGCTTTTCTTCTGGCGACAGGGCGCCGCCGCTGTCCTCGGTGGGGCGCTCGCCCTCGAACTTGCCCAGACGCGGCTCGATCACGCGCTCGGTGATGACCGCGATCACCACCGTGAGCACCAGCACCGAGACGATGGAGAACCACAGGTTCGAGGCGAGGCCGATGGAGACGTCCGGATCCACCAGGTGGATCGCGTCGTTGGTGAACTCGACGAGCACCGCGTCCAGCGGCTTGATGAGCACGTTCACCGTGAACGCGCCGGCGACCGCGGCGAAACCGGCCGCGAGGCCCGCGAGCGGGTGCCGCCCGACGCTCAGGAACGCGGCGCCAGCCAGCGGGATCAGCACGAGGTAGCCCGCGTCGGCCGCGATGCTCGAGAGGATGCCCACGAAGACCATGATGTAGATCAGCAGTTTGGGCGGCGCGATGACCACGAGCTTGCGGATCATCGCCTTGATGAGGCCCGACTCCTCCGCCACGCCCACGCCCAGCATGGCGACGATGATCAGGCCCACCGCGGTGAAGGCCATGAAGTTGGGGATGAGCGAGGTGTACATGAACCGCAGGCCCTCGACCGAGAGCAGGCTGCGCGCCGTGGCGGTGCGCGTCTCCATCACCGTTTCGGCCTCGAGGATGGCCGCGTAGCCCGGGTAGGAACCCATGCCGTAGTGCATGGGGTCGGTGACGGGGTCCATCTGGGCTTCGCGCGTCTGGGGCACGATCACCTCGTACTCGACGCTGACGCCCGTCCACGCCATCACCTGCGAAAACACGACCACGGCGCCGAGCAGCAGCAGGAAGATCACCGCCGGGTGCGGCACCTTGTTGCCGACCTTCTCGACGACGTCGAGGAACTTCTGCATGGCCGTCTTGCTGGCGTCTTGCGCGGTGTTCACGTTTGGCGTCCTGGGTGGAGGGGGAGGCGGTGCGCGCGCCTCAGAGCGGCAGCACGAGGGGGACGAGGATGACGCACACGATCATGGTGATGAGGGCGAAGGGCCCGCCGATGCGGACGAAGTCGCCGAACTTGTAGTTGCCCGGCGTGACCACGAGGGTGTTGACGGGCGAGGAGACGGGCGTGACGAACGCGGTGGACGCCGCGAGCGCGACGATCATGGCGAAGGGGTAGGGCGAGGCCTCCATCTGGTAGGCCACGCCGATCGCCACCGGCGCCAGCAGCACCGCGGTGGCGGTGTTGGACATGAACATGCTCAGCACCGCGGTGAGCAGGAAGATCGTGGCCAGCACCACGTGCGTGCCGGCGCCGCTGGTGAGGGCGTGCACGGCGTTGGCCGCGAGGTCCACGCCCCCGGTGCGTTGCAGCGCCAGGGAGAAGGGCAGCATGCCCACGATGAGCACGATGGTCTTCCAACTGATCGCGCGGTACCCGCTCTCGACGCCGATGCACCCCGTCGCGCCCATGAGCAGGCAACCGATGAGCGCCGCCTGCACGTTGGGCACGATGCCGGTGACCATCAGCGCCACCGTGAGCGCCAGGGCGAAGAGCGCGTAGGGCGCCTTGCCCGGCGCGGGCAGCACCTCGCGCACCTCGATGGGCATGCGGATCACAACGAGGCCCGCGTCGTCGACCTGGATGCGCTCGATCTGCTTCCACGGGCCGACCACCAGCAGCGTGTCGCCGATGCGCAGCGGCTCGCGCACGAGTTCCTTGCCCATCGCCTCGGCGCCGCGACGCATGCCGATGACCGTCAGCCCGGCGCGGCTGCGGAGCTGCGCCTCGACCACGGTCCTGCCCAACAGCTTCGAATCATCGGGCACGATCACCTGCGCCATGCCGATCTCCTGCGACCGGTCGTTGAAGTAGGCGCCGGCGAGGGGCATGGATTCGAGTGCGTACTTCTCCTGCACCGCCGCGACGCTGGGGCAGCGTTCGAGCAGGTCGATGAGCAGCACGTCGTCGGCCTGCAGCAGCGTCTGCTCGGTGGGCTGGATCATGGTGCGCCCGAAGCGGCGGGCGCGTTCGACCGCGAGGATGTTCACGCCGGCGCTGCCGCGCAGGTCGAGCTCGGCGATCGTCTTGCCCACGAGTGGCGAGCCGTGGGGGATGCGCAACCGGTGCTCGCGTTGGGCGAGGTCGAACTCCTCGATCCAGTTGTTGAGGCTGGGGGCGCGCACCGCGGGAGCGCCGTCCTGTTCCTTTGCGCCGGGCAGCCATCGGCGCACGAAGAGCATGTACGCGATGCCCAGCACGAGGATGGGCACGCCGAAGGGCGTGATCGCGAAGAAGCTGAAGCCCTCGTGGCCCTGTCGCACGAGCTCGCTGCTGATGACGAGGTTGGGCGCGGTGGCGACGAGCGTCATCATGCCGCTGATGAGCGCCGCGAAACTGATGGGCATCATGATCTGCCCCGCCGCCGTGCCCGAGCTGAACGCGATGCGGAGCGCGACGGGGATGAAGATCGCGGTGACGGCGGTCGAACTCATGAGCGAGCCGAGGCCGCACACGCAGATCATCAGCAGCACGATCAGCCGGACCTGACTCTTCCCGGTCTTAGCGATGATGAGGTCGCCGACGCTGCGGGCCACGCCGGTGCGGACCAGGCCCTCGCCGATGATGAACAGGGCCGCGATGAGCACGATGTTGGAGTCGCTGAAGCCCGCCAGCGCCTCGCTCATGGTGATGACGCCCGTGAAGGGCAGCGCGGTCATCATGAGCAGCGCCACCACGTCCATGCGCGGCTTGTTCAGGCCGAACATGACGACCGCGGCGAGGAGCAATACAAGAACAATGGCGAGTTCGGTGTTCATGGGCGCCCAGACGTGACACGATCCAACGGACGCGGGGCTCGGATCACCCGGGCGCGGAGCATACCGGAATCCGACCCCCCGGCACGAGACGAACGACCCGGAATGCTGCCAGACCCGAGACACGGGGCGGTTGTGGTGGTAGTGTGCCGCGCCGCCGGTGGCTGGGTTCGGGCGGATCGCCCGCCCGGATGCACACGCCGCGATTCTCGCACCGCGATCGAGTCCCCACCATGCACCAACCAAACACCACGGCGAGCGACCACGCCGCCCCCGCGCTCATAAAGGTCCGAGCGGAGGACAGGTCGCTGCTCTTTGACGCCTACGACCCCGCGCCGCTCCGCGAGCGGAGGATCTCTGAAGAGGCGAACGCCTTTGTCGCCCAGCGGGCGCGGAACGCGCCCAAGCAGGCCCCGCTCCGCGTCCGGGTGCTTCTGCCCAGCCACGACGCGGCGTGCTGCGATGACGTGCAAACTGCTTTCCAGCAGCACTTTGCGCGTTGCGAACAGGAGCAGCGGGTCATGATGCGCTCGCTCTTTCGCGAGGGCGCCGCGATGGCGATAGAAGGCATCGCGGTGGCCTTGGTGCTGGTCACCGTGGCGCGCCTGCTCGCCGGGAGTTTCGAAAGCGTCATGGTGGAGAAGATCGCCAACGGGCTGTCCTTGATCGTCTGGGTCATCCTCTGGCGCCCGGCGGACATGCTGATTTACGACTGGGTGCCCATCCGCAAGGACCGCCGCCTGTACGCCCGCCTCGCCGCGGCGCCCGTCGACTGCATTGTGGCCGAGGACGACAACGCCGGGAGCCACAACGGGTCGACGTGACGGCGTGACGGCGTGCCCGGATCAATAATCAGTAAATTTTTCCTTCATCGACACTGATGATGGGGCGCGGGCCGTGGCGCTGCGTCAGATCCGAATAAAAATATTGCGTTTCAAGACCAAGACGCTCGCTTGCCGACCGCGGGCCGGTTATCGTGCGGGCTCCACCACGGCGCGAGCAGATGAAGGAGTTGTTGATGCCGCTACTCGGTGATGCGAGTGAGTTGGTTGGGATCTGCAGCGCACATGCGCGATGTCACACGACACTTTCACGTGTCGTGTTTAGCGCAGCCGCCGCGGGGCTGCTGTTCGGCGCGGGCGCCGGGGCGCAGACGACGCCCCCATCCGACGAGAGCACGCCGCCGCGCCAGGGCGACGCCGAGCCCTATTCGCCAACGCCGCTCGGCAAGCTCAGCGCCGGCGAATCGCCCACGAGCACGCCCTCTGAGCTCGACGACATCTACACCCCCGCCGAGCCCACACTCGACGTGCCGCTCTTCGACAGCCCGCTCAACACGGTGCTGGAGTGGACGACGGCGCTGGAGCGCGAGACGGGGCTGCGGCTCGGCTTCGCGTACACCGCGATCTTCCAGCAGGCGAGCGGCGGCCCCAACCGTCGACGCGGCGCATCGGGCGATTTCGACATCATGGGCGCGTGGACACTGCTGGGGCGCGGCACGTCCGACACGGGCACGCTGGTCTTCTCCTTCGAGGACCGCCACCGCTTCGGCCCCATCCCCGCCTCGCAACTGCGCAACGAACTCGGCACGCTCCACCCCCCCACCAACGGCTTCAACGACCGCGGCTGGGTGGTGCGCGACGTCTACTGGCTGCAGCGGCTGCTCGACGACCGCGTGCGCTTCGCGCTGGGCCGCGGCGACGTGTCGGACTTCGTCGGCTCGCACGGCATGCAGAGCCTGAACAACTCGTTCAGCAACCGGGCGCTCTCGGCGAACACCACTGTGCCCTTCCCCGGCCACGGTATGGCGCTGGGCGTCTCGATCCGGCCGACGGACGAGTTCTACGCCAGCGTGGGCGGGATGAACGGCTACGGCGACACCACGATCAACGACATGAAGTACCTCGACGAGGGCGACTTCTTCACCTTCGGCGAGTTCGGCTTCACGCCGCACATCGAGGGCCTGGGGCGGGGCCGCTACCGCGTGCTGCTGTGGCACATGGATGCACGCGAGGGGCGGGGCCTCGATCTGCCCAGCGACCGCGGGTTCTCGATCATCCTCGACCAGCAGATCGGCGAGTCGCTGCAGGTCTTCGCCCGCTACGGCTACGCCGACGAGGCCGTGACGAACATCCGCAGCTCCTTCGAGACCGGTCTGGGCGTGCGCGGCCTGCTGGGCAGCCCGGACAACATGACCGGCGTCGCCTTCGCCTACACCGAGCGCAAGCGCGGACGCGGCGAGGAGAAGGTGCTCGAGTCGTTCCACCGCTGGCAGCTCACGCGGTTCACGCAGTTCTCGCTCGGCGTGCAGGGCATCTTCGACCCGATCAACAGCGACCAGGACGCGATCGCCGTGTTCACGTCGCGCCTCCGCGTCGCCTTCTAATCTCAAAGGACCACGATGACGACCCCCACCGCGCCCTCGGCGCACCCCGGCGGCGAGCAGCGCGACTCCTGGGTCCCGATGATCGTCATCGGCATGGCCCAGGCGCTCATGTCGTTCAACGTCGCCGCAATCCCCGTCTCGATGGCGGGCATGGTCAAAAGCTTCGACACCCCCCCCACCACCGTGGGCACCGCGATCGTGATGTACTCGCTGGGCGTCTCGGGCTTCGTGATGCTCGGCGCCAAGCTGGGCCAGCGCTACGGCGCCAAGCGGGTCTTCCAGATCGTCGTGGCGATCTTCGGCGCCGCGGTCGCGGTCGTCGCGCTCAGCCCGACCGCCATGATCATGGTCGCGGCGCAAGCGGCGTGCGGCCTCGCGGCGGCGGCGCTGGTGCCATCGCTCGTCGCCCTCATCGCCAACCACTACCACGGCAAGCAACAGGCCGAGGCGGTGGGATGGCTGGGCTCGGCCCGCGCCATCGCGGGCGTGCTGGCGTTCCTGATCGTCGGCTCCGTCGCGACGTTCATCAGTTGGCGCCTCGCCTTCGGCCTGCTGGTGCTGCACTGCGTGGCCATCCTGGCGCTGAGCATGAAGCTCAAGGCCTCCGAGGCGCGGCTCGACCTCAAGATCGACGTCGTCGGCGTAGTCCTCGCGGCGGTGGGCATCATCCTCGTGACCTTCGGCTTCAACAACGTGCGCGTCTGGGGGCTGGGGCTGGCCAGCCCCCAAGCGCCATTCGACGTAGCGGGCATCTCGCCGGCGCCGATCATGATCTTCGCCGGCGCGCTCGTCGTTGTGGGGTTCTTCAAGTGGTCGCGCCGACGCGCCGCCAACGGGCTGCCCCCGCTGCTGGCGCTGGAGGTGGTGAACTCGCACCGCGAGTGGGCGGCGGTGATCGCGCTCTTCCTCATCGTGTCGATGGAGGCGGCGATCAACTTCACCGTGCCGTTGTACATCCAGATCGTGCAAGGGCGTTCGGCGTTCCAGACGTCGATCGCGATGATGCCCTTCCTCATCACGGTGTTCTTCACCGCGATCCTGATCGTGAAGCTCTACGCCCGCTTCACACCGCGACGCATCGCGCGGGCCGGGTTCTCGCTGGTGTTCGTGGGCACGCTGTGGCTGGCCTTCGTGGTGACGAACGACTGGAGCACCTTCCCGGTGATGATCGGCCTGGTCGTGGTGGGCCTCGGGCAGGGCGCGCTGGTCACCCTGCTCTTCAACGTGCTGGTGACCGCGGCGCCCAAGGAGGCGGCGGGCGACGTCGGCTCGCTGCGCGGCGTGACGCAGAACCTCGCCGCGGCGGTGGGCACGGCGATGGCCGGCGCGCTGCTGGTGGGCGTGCTGACCGCGGTGGTGCTGGGCAACATATCGCGCAGCTACGTGCTGACTCCGGAACTGCTGGCGCAGATCAACCTCGACAGCGTCAACTTCGTCAGCAACGACCGCCTGCACGCCGTGCTCTCCGCGACGGACGCCACGCCCGAACAGGTGGACGAGGCCGTGGCCCTGAACGCCGACGCCCGCCTGCGGGCGCTGAAGCTGGGCTTCTTCACCATGGCGGCGCTCTCGCTGCTGGCGATGATCCCCGCCGGCTGGCTGCCGAACTATCGTCCCGGTGAGATCCCCCACGACCCCCACCCCGACGAAGACCCCGCGCACCTGCGCGAGCTGGCGAAAGTGGAGGCCTGACGTTGGCGCACCCCCGGCTGCTCATCCTGTCGCTCGGCGGCACCATCACCATGGTGCCCAGCGAGAGCGGGGGCATCGCGCCCACGCTCGGCGCCGAGGAGCTCGTCGCCTCCGTGCCGGCGCTGGCGAAGGTGGCGGACATCGAGGCGCACTCGCCCTTCCGGCTGCCGAGCCCCTCGATCAGCATCGAGAACATCGTCGAGGTCGCGGGCACGATCGAGCGCGCCTTCGCCGATGGCGCCGCCGGCGCGGTGGTGATCCAGGGCACGGACACCATCGAAGAGTCCGCGTTCCTGCTCGACCTGCTCGTCGGGGGCGACAAACCCGTCGTGATGACCGGCGCGATGCGCGGCGCCCAGGCGCCCGGCGCGGACGGGCCCGCCAACCTGTTGTCCGCGGCCAGCCTCGCGGTCTCCGAAGAGGCCCGCGGGCTGGGCACGCTGGTGGTGATGAACTACGACATCCACGCGGCCCGTTTCGTGCAGAAGTCGCACACCACCCTGCCCTCGGCGTTCCAGTCGCCGCTGGTCGGGCCGCTGGGCGTGGTGGCGGAGGGGCGGCCGCGTCTGTACACGCGGGTGAGCCGGCTGCCGGTGTGGCCCGTCGCGGACGGCGCCCCGCCGCCGATCCCGCTCATCAAGATCGCGATGGGCTACGAGGGTCGCCTGCTGCGCGCCCTGCCGGACCTTGGTTATCCCGGCCTCGTTGTCGAGGGGATGGGCGCCGGGCACGTGCCCGCGGACGTCGCGCCGATTCTCGGCGAGGTGGCGCAGCGCATCCCCGTGGCGCTGGCCTCGCGCTCGATGACCGGGCCGGTGTTCACGAACACCTACGGCTACCCCGGGGGCGAGATCGACCTCATCCAACGCGGCCTCGTGCCCACGGGCTACCTGTCGGGGCTCAAGGCGCGGCTGCTGCTGGGGCTGTGCCTGCGCAAGGGCGCAACGGCGGACGCGGCCCGGCGCGCGTTCGCGCCGTATCAATAACCCGTTCGCACCGATCGAGAGAGAGACCGGCGCACGCCGCGAGGAGGACCCGCATTGGACAACGCCATGTACGAACCGGTGCCGGTGAGCGAGGCCGCGGCGTTGTCCGCCGTCTCCACCGGCAGCCTGCCGCCGCCGGAGCTGGTGCGGAAACTCGTGGCCGAGGCGTACGACCTCTACAAAGCCAACGACGAGGGCACGGTGGCGGACTACATACCCGCGCTTGCCAAGACGCCGCGCGACCTCTTCGGTGTGTGCGTGGTGGGCGTGAACGGTGCGGTGCACGAGGCGGGTGATGTGGATCACCAGTTCTCGATCCAGAGCGTGTCCAAGCCCTTCGTCTTCGCGCTGGTGTGCCAGGCGATCGGCGCAGAGGAAGCGCGTCGCAAGCTCGGCGTCAACAGCACCGGCCTGCCCTTCAACTCCGTGATGGCGGTGGAGCTGAACAAGGACCGCACCATGAACGCCATGGTGAACGCGGGCGCTATCGCCGCGACCAGCCTCGCGCCGGGCTCGACGCCCGAAGAGAAGTGGGCGTACATCCGCGACGGCCTCTCGCGCTTCGCCGGGCGCACGCTCGAGCTCGACAAAGAGGTGTACGAATCGGAAGCCGCGACCAACCAGCGCAACCGCGGCATCGCCAAGCTGCTCGAGGGCTACGGGCGCATGTACTGCGACGCCCTCGTCGCGACAGACGTCTACACCAAGCAGTGCTCGCTCAACGTCACCGCGAAGGACCTCGCCGTCATGGGCGCCACGCTCGCCGACGGCGGCGTGAACCCGATCACCAAGGAGCGCGTCATCGACGCCGCCCACTGCAAGCACGTGCTCTCGGCCATGGCCACCGCCGGTCTCTACGAACTCTCGGGCGACTGGCTCTACGAGATCGGCCTGCCGGGCAAGAGCGGCGTGAGCGGCGGCGTGTTCACCATCGCGCCGGGTAAGGGCGCATGCGGCACGTTCGCACCGCTGCTCGACGACGCCGGCAACAGCGTGAAGGGGCAGCTCGTCAGCAAGCACCTCTCAGTACGGCTCGGCCTGAACCTGTTCGCGTCGAAGCCCTTTGAATGAACCCGCGACGCACGCCGCGGCCCTGCGCGGCGCCGAATCGAGGTACGACGATGCGACGATTCCTGCTCATTTTCGCGTTGACCGCCGGCGCGGCGTGTTGCCTCGTGACCGCGGGGTGCTCCTCGCCGGTGCGGACGATGGACAAAGACACGCTCGACCGGCGCGTCGCCGAGCACGAGCAACGCGTGCTCGACCAGCGCGACCGCCTCGCGTGGCGGCTCCTGCGGCGGATCGAGCGCCTGCACGCCGCGCAACAGTCGGCGGGACATGAGGGGCCGGTGGATGTGAACGTGCTGCTGCTCTCGAGCGGCGGGCAGTACGGCGCCTTCGGCGTGGGCGTGCTGAGCGGCTGGAGCGAGAGCGAGGCGCCGGACTACATGCTCCCGAGTTTCGACATCGTGACGGGCGTCAGCACCGGGGCGATGATCGCGCCCTTCGCGATGACGGGTGAGGACTACTCCATCCGGCGCATCACCGAGCTCTTCGGGCAGGCGGACGCCTCCTTCGCCAGACTGCGGGGCGCACTCTTCTTCCTGCCGTGGCGGACCTCGCTCTTCGACACGCGGGTGCTCCGCGATCGCATCGAGTCGGAGGTCGATGAGGCGACGGTCGAAAAGATCGCGCGGGCGCACGCGGCGGACCAGTCGCTGCTCATCGGCGCGGTCGACCTCGACCTGGGGCGTTTCCACGTGTGGGACATGGGGCCGATGGCCGTCGACGCCATGGCGACCGGCGACCACACCATGCTGCACAACGCGCTCATCTCGTCGGCGTCGATCCCCGGGGCGTTCCCGGCGGTTGAGATCGACGGCGTGCTCTACGCCGACGGCGCCGCGGCGCTGGCGACATTCCTCGGTCTCGACGGCGACGCCGTGCGTCAGGTGGTGCATGCGTTCGAAGCGCGCAACCCCGGCGCACCCACGCCGCGCCTGCGGATGTGGATGATCGTCAACGGGCACATCGACGCCCCGGCCGAGCTCGCGGATCTGGGCTGGACGAGCGTCGCCGTGCGCAGCGCCTCGGTGCTGTCGCGGTACTCGCTCCGAACGACGCTGCGGCAGATGCAGCTCGGGGCGGCGCTGATCGGGCGCGACATCGGCGTGCCGGTGGACTTCCGCTACATCTCCGTGCCGGAGAACGTCGAGCTTCCCGAGCCCACGAACCGGCTCTTCGATCAGGCGTTCATGGCCGAGCTGCACGAACTCGGCGCCCGCATGGGGCGCGATCCCGCCTCGTGGCGCACCGAGGCCATCGCGCCGGACATCCCGGGGAGCTCGATCCTCTTGCGCGATGTGCGATTCGACGCCATGGACGACATTCGCTGAGCCGCGCAGCGCCGCCCGGCGCACCGTGATGTCGTCCGACGCTTGCCCGCAGCGGGTGCGGGGCAAAGGCGGCCGGGTGCGACAAGCGCCCCGTGTTCAATCGATCCCCGCTTCGCCCCCGCCCGGCAGCGTCGCGGCCAGCGTTTCCCGCCACGCCTGCGCTTTGGCGCCGGCGCCGATGCCCGACGCTGCTTCATGCCACGCGGTGTAGAAATCGACGAGCCGTGTGAGGGCCTCGGCGCGAACCTCGGTGGGCGTCCCGGCGGCGCGTGTGGTTTCTTCGATCGCGAGCAGGAACCTTTCGGCCTCGTCGTGCCTCTGCTGGGCGAAGCAGCTCGCGACGACCGCGTCGCGGGCCTGCGCGATCTGCGGGTGGCCGGGCGGGCGCCTCGCGACGAACCCGTCGTGCGCTTCGCGATACAGGGTCTCGGCCTCGGCGAGCCTGCCCTGGCGCTCGATGGTCGGCGCGAGCAGCATGATGACGGCGCACGTGCGCACGTCTCCGGGTGGATACATCTCTCTCCCCCACTCGACCATCGCGCGGTACTGCTCTTCGGCGCCGGCGTCATCATGGATCCGAACAAGCATGCCCCCAAGGTTGAAGCGCGAATCCAAAGTGCCTCGGTGGTTCGGTCCGAGCGATTCGATCCGGATGTCGAGCGCTGCACGATGCATCGCCGCGGACTCGGCGAGGCGTCCCTCCAGGAAGAGCGTCTCCGCGTACAAACCCTTCGCCGAGGCGGTGTGCGGGTGTCGCTCGCCGTAGACCTTGTAATGTTGCTCGATCGACAGGAGGGATCGCTCGAGCGCCTCCTCGTGCCGGCCCCGTCGCGCGGCGATCGCAGCGAGATTGGAGAGACTCAGGGCGATGTCGGGGTGCACGTCGCCGAACAGTCGCCGCCGCATCTCGTACGCCTCGAGCATCAACGCCTCGGCCTCTTCCAACCTCGATTCATCCGATAATCGGAACACCAGGCCGAGCCGCTCGATGACTGTCGCGAGAGCCCGCGTGTCATCACCGCCAGACAGCGAACGGTGGCGTTCGATCAGTTCCGTGATCACCGACTCGGCCTCGGCGAAACGTCTGGTGCGGATGTAGATCCCGCCGGGCCCGCCGAACGCGATGAGCGCATCGGCGGTGTCCGCGAGCCCGGCGGCTTCATAGCCCGCGTACGACGCCCGGAACGCATCGATCGATTCGTCGAAACGCGCGACGGATTCGAGCAGGGTGGCGAGGTCGAGCGTCGCCCTCGCGATCGCGAGCGTCGGGTCGCCCGGCACGGCGTGCGCGAACTCGATCGAGCGACGCACCGTCGATTCGGCCTCGTCGTAGGCGGCGAGATTGTTGTACACCGAGCTGATGACCCGGAGGACGCGGCTGGCGACCGCGGGTTGCTCGGCGAGCTCCGCCTCCACGCGCTGCGCGGTTCGATCGAGAATCTCGCGCAGCAGCGTTGTGTCCCGGCCGAGCGCCACCTCCGGGCCGACGCCCTTGAGCATGTCCGTCAGGAAGTCGCTGATCTGCAAGGCGGCCGACGCCTCGGTGACCGCGACCGCCTCCGCCTCGGCGGCGCGCTCCGCCTCTTCGATCGCGCGGGCCTCCGCCGCGACCGCGATGTCGCGCTGATGGCTGGCCTGAATGAACCCAGCGACCGCGAGGGCCGAACCGGCCACGACCGCCAAGGCCACGACCACCCCCGCCGCGACGCCCGCCCTGTTGCGGCGAACGAACTTGCGGAGCTTGTACACGCGCGAAGGAGGCCGCGCCTCGATCGGCTCGTTGTTCAGGTACCGGCCGATGTCGGAGGCCAGCCCCGTCGCCGTGCTGTAGCGCCGGTCGCGGTCCTTCTCCAGCGTCCGCATGACGATCCAGTCGAGGTCGCCGCGCAAGCACGACCGCAGATGCGTGGGGTCGGCGCCTCGGTGCGCGGCGATCGCCGTCGCGCTCTCCCCGAGGGTCGAGAGCCGCGTGCTCAGGCGGGGCGGGTCCTCCTCCCGGATGATGCGCAGGATCTCCGCGTACCCCGCCGCCCGCAGCTCTTTCGTTTCGAAGGGCAACGCGCCCGCGAGCAGCTCGTACAGCAGCACCCCCAGCGAATAGATGTCGCTGCGGCTGTCGACGTCCATCGCGGCGCCGCCGGCCTGTTCCGGGCTCATGTACTCGGGCGTGCCGATGATCTGGCCGGACTCGGTGAACTGCGTCTGTGCGGCGTCTGTCGAGGTGATCGCCTTGGCGATGCCGAAGTCGATGACCCGCGGCGACGGCTCGCCGTCCACCTCGCTCACCAGCACGTTGCTCGGCTTGATGTCGCGGTGGATGATGCCCTTGAGGTGCGCGTGCTGCACCGCCTGGCAGACCTGCTGGAACAACGCCAGCCGCTGAGGCACCGACAGGTTGTGCCGATCGCAGTAGAGCGTGATCGGCTCGCCACGGACAAGGTCCATCACGAAGTACGGTCGCCCCGTCTCGGTGGCCCCCGCGCCGATGATGCGCGCGACGTTGGGATGATCCATCGCCGCCAGCGCCTGCCGCTCGGCCTCGAACCGCGCGATCACCTCGCGCGTGTCCATCCCGACCTTGATGATCTTGAGCGCGACCTCCCGCCGCACCGGGTGCGTCTGCTCCGCGAGGTACACGATGCCGAACCCGCCCACGCCGATCCGCTTGACCAGCCGATAAGGCCCGATGACGTCGCCGGGCTTCTCGAAGACCCCGGACTCCGCGGCCCCGCCCGGCGCCGTAGCGTCGTTGATCGTCGGCAGCTCGCCGGACGGAACACTGCCCTGATCACCGACAGTCGGGGTGTCGTCCTGGTTGGGCATGGTTGGGGCACATGGTAAGTCCCGCGAGGCATTGGCGAACAGGCCCCGCGGCGTGCCGGTGAGCACAGGTATGGATGACACAGCCTTGGCCGCGGGGCGTACCCGGTTGGTTGCGTTGTGGTTTCGCGTCGGAGAGCGAGCGGGACACAGGAGCGAGGCGATGCGCCACGCAGCAACGCGTCCCGTGCCACCCCATCGGCGTGCATCAGGTGGTCGCTACCTGTGACGACAACGGGGTTTACGCGAAAAGCGGGTGAAGGGACTCGAACCCTCGACTTTCACGTTGGCAACGTGACGCTCTACCACTGAGCTACACCCGCAATGTCGGCCTTGACGGCGTGTCAGGGGCCAGCCCGGGGGCTTTCCGCCGGGTCGATGAGCGTAGGGATTCGGCGTTTCCCTGTCAACGGATCGGACCGCGTGGGGCGCGGCTGAAGGGGTGCTCGAAAGTCGCGTTTTCGGGCGTGGGTTCGGGCGAGGTCGACGCGCTGGCCGGGCGCTGACGGGGCGGGGCCAGTGCGGGATCGGGTTGGAGCGTCCCCCGGCGCGGCGGCCCCCGACCAGAACCGTGTTCATACCTGTCATCTGCTTCCGGGGGGGGTGTGGGTGCCGGGGGCGCCGGTGTGGCAGGTTTGGCGGGGTCGACCGCCGGGATATGGTCAGGAAAGGGCCCGGAGCGGCCCAAGGGTCGACCCCCGGGTGGCGCGCGGGTTGTTGGGTGTTGGGGACGGAGGACTTCCCTTATGCGCATGGACCGCTTCACAACCCTCGCCCAGCAGGCCCTCGCCGACGCCCAGTCGCTCGCCACCGAGCGCCGCCACGGCGAGGTCTCGCCCCTGCACCTGCTCTGCGCCATGCTCGACGAGACCGGCGGCGGCGCATCGAGCGTGATCGAGCGCGCCGGTTTGCAGCTGGCCAAGGTGCGCGAGGTGGCCCAGGCGCAGCTGCAGCGCCTGCCGACCGTCTCCGAGGGGGCGCCGCAGGTCGGGCGCCGGCTCGTGGAGGTGCTGACCAAGGCGGATCAGGAAGCCAAGGCGATGTCGGACGCCTACGTCTCGACGGAGCACCTGCTGCTGGCGATGAGCGATGTCGCGTCCGACGCGAAGGACGTGCTGCAGACCGTCGGCGCCTCGCGGGCCACGCTGCTCGGGGCGATCAAGGCGGTGCGCAAGGCCAGCGGCGTCGATCGCGTGGCGGATCAGGGCGCGGAGTCCAACTACGAGGCCCTCAAGAAGTACGGCATCGACCTCACCGAGCGGGCCCAGCAGGGCAAGCTCGACCCCGTGATCGGGCGCGACGAGGAGATCCGCCGCTGCATGCAGGTGCTCTCTCGGCGCACAAAGAACAACCCCGTGCTCATCGGCGAGCCGGGCGTCGGCAAGACCGCCATCGCGGAGGGTCTGGCGCAGCGCATCGTCAACCGCGACTGCCCCGAGTCGATGCGCGAGTCGCGCATCGTGGCGCTCGACGTCGGGCAGTTGCTCGCCGGCGCCAAGTACCGCGGCGAGTTCGAGGAGCGCCTCAAGGCGGTGCTGCGCGAGGTGGCGGCGAGCGAGGGGGCGATCATCCTGTTCATCGACGAGCTGCACACCATCGTCGGCGCCGGGCAGGCGGAGGGCGCGGTCAGCGCCGGCAACCTGCTCAAGCCCGCGCTCGCCCGGGGTGAGCTGCGCTGCATCGGCGCCACCACGCTCGACGAGTACCGCAAGCACATCGAGAAGGACGCCGCGTTCGAGCGCCGCTTCCAGCCCGTGTACGTGGGCGAGCCGAGCGTGGAGGACACCATCGCCATCCTGCGCGGCCTCAAGCCCCGCTACGAGGCGCACCACGGCGTGCGCATCCTCGACAGCGCGCTCGTCGGCGCCGCGACGCTCTCGCACCGCTACATCGCCGACCGGTTCCTGCCCGACAAGGCGATCGACCTCGTGGACGAGGCCGCGTCGCGCCTACGCATCGAGAACGACTCCATGCCCGCCGAGATGGACGCCCTCCGCCGGCGCATCACGCAGCTCGAGATCGAAAAGAACGCCCTCAAGATGGAGAGCGAGAGCGGCGACGCCCAGAGCGCCAAGCAGCTCGAGCGCGTCGAGCGCGAGCTCGCCGAACTCAACGAGCAGAACCGCGCCCTCACCGGGCGCTGGCACGAGGAGAAGTCCCTGCTCGACGAGGTCAAGCAGATCAAGGCCGACATGGAGCACAAGCAGGTCGAGTTCGACCAGGCCCAGCGCCGCGGCGACCTCGAGACCGCCGCCCGCATCCAGTACGGCGATCTCCGCGACATGGCCAAGCGCCTCGAAGAAGCGGAGCAGCGCCTGCACGAGCGCCACGAGCGCGGCGACACGCTCGCCCGCGAGGAAGTGGACGCCGAGCAGATCGCGGAGGTCGTCTCCAAGTGGACGGGCATCCCCGTGTCGCGCCTCGTCGAGGCGGAACGCGCCAAGCTCACGCACATGGAGGAGGGTCTGAGCGAGCGCGTCGTCGGGCAGCGCGAAGCGGTGGAGGCGGTCTCCAACGCCGTGCGACGCAGCCGCGCGGGCCTGGGCGACCCGAACCGGCCCATCGGCTCGTTCCTGTTCCTCGGCCCCACGGGCGTGGGCAAGACGGAGCTGTGCAAGGCGCTGGCCGCGTTCATGTTCGACACCGAGCAGGCGATGGTGCGCATCGACATGTCCGAGTACATGGAGAAGCACGCCGTGGCCCGCATGATCGGCGCGCCCCCCGGCTACGTCGGCTACGAGGAGGGCGGTCGCCTCACCGAAGCGGTGCGACGGCGCCCGTACTGCGTGATCCTCTTCGACGAGATCGAGAAGGCCCACCCGGACGTCTTCAACATCCTGCTGCAGCTCCTCGACGACGGGCGCCTCACCGACGGCCACGGCCGCACCGTGGACTTCCGCAACACCATCGTCGTCATGACGAGCAACATCGGCAGCCAGATGATCCAGGAGCTCACCGCCAAGGGCGCGGAGGACTGGGAGATCGACGCGGCGGTCCGCGACCTGCTGCGGCGCGGCACGATGGGCCAGATCGCCGACGCCGCGGGCCTGCCCAACAAGGTGACCGAGGCGATGCTCAACGCCGCCGGCAGCGGCTTCATGCGCCCGGAATTGCTCAACCGCATCGACGAGACGATCGTCTTCCACCAGCTCAAGCGCGAGCAGATCGAGCGCATCGTGGACCTGCAGCTCGAACGCCTGCACGACCGCCTCGGCGAACGCGGCATGGCGATCGAGCTCAGCCCCGAGGCCCGCGCCGCGCTCGCCGAAGAAGGCTGGGACCCCGCCTTCGGCGCCCGCCCCCTCAAGCGCGTGATCCAGCAGCGCCTCGAAAACGCCCTGGCGTCACGCTTCCTCGCGGGAGAGTTCGGCGA
>RECZ01000107.1 GCA_007693765.1 Phycisphaerales bacterium
CGACTTGAACCGGAACCGCTCGTGCCGCCGCCGCTCGTCGACAGGCGACTCCTCCCGCGAGACGCCGCCGGGGCGATGCGCCTCGACCACACGGTCGGCGACGTCCGCCGGCGCATCGTGCATGGGCTCCTCGGCAGGACCGGGGCCGCTCTGGTCGCTCGGGGAATCGGTGTCGGGGACACTCAAGGATCAGCCCTTGCATGTACGCCACAGTTTCAGCCCTCGGAACACCCGTGGTTCCCACGATGGGAATCTATCGGCATTTTGTACGCTCGATGCCACATGCGGCTGCATCAGAAATAAATCTTCACAATCCACACTGACAGCATGCCGACAGCGCCATCTCATCGCAAAGGATGATGCGCGGACGGTCGCCGCGTCACGCGCTGCGGCGTGCGTCGCTGTCCGCGTACGGATCGACCGCCTCGTCGGGCAGAACGTTGGCGTTTGGAACGATCTCGACGCCGGCGCGCAGCGTCATCAACCGCCCCGAGCGGTCCGTAAACCACGCCCGCACCAGCGCCTCGGGAAGCGTGATGAAGCGGCAGCCGTACACCGAGTGCATCCGCCCCACGTACGTGCAGTGCTGCACCTCGACGCCGATGAGGGCCTGTGAGCCGTCGGATTTCCGGAGCTGCATCGCCCCCCGGACGCCCACCATCAGCGGCGCACGCCCGATGAGGCGCACCCCGTTGACCGCGATGAGCGACGTCTGCAACGACACCACACGCAGGAGCGAATCCCTGGTGAACCACACCACGGGAACGGGGGACCGGAAGCGGTAGCGCGGGTGGCTGCGCCGATTGTCGATCGCGCACGCGTCGCCAATGCCAACACGTCGATGCGCACGCTCAAGTTGGTCGGCGATGTCCGGCGGCGCCTCGTCCAGCTTCGCCTCATCGAGAGCGGACTCGTCGCTCATGGGCTCGGGCGCCCGGTCGTTCGTGTCGTGCATGCTGTGGTTTCACATAGAGGTTTGCGTTGACCCGCCGACGCCATCATCGGCCCCCGAGCGGCCGCGGTTCACGCGCACCGGCGCACAGCGTCATCAACAGCCCGGCGCATCCGTCACGCGCTGCGCCGCGCACCGGGGCGGTCGACCGGCAACTCGCCGGGTCGGAGCTCCATCATGCGCCCGTCGGTGTTGATGAAGTTCTTGACGATCACGTTCTTGGGCACGGGGATGAAGCGGCACCCGCTCGCGTACCGCATGTCGCCGATGTAATCGGTGTGCATCACCTCGACGCCCACCAGCGCCACCGTCGCGTCCGGGCGCTCCAACTGCAGCACCCCGACCGTCCCCGGATAGAGCATCCGTCGGCCGATGATGCGGATGCCCCCCACGGAGATGTCCTCCGTCTCCACACGGTTCACGTCCTCGGCCTTGCACTTGGAGCTGTTCAGCCACACCACCGGCGTCTCGATGACGTACGTATGGCGGGCGTACTCGCGCCGATCCTTGTTCGAGGGGGGCTGCTTCCCCTCGGTGATCTTCTCGGCCGCCTCGATGCAGCGCCGAACTTTTCCGAATTCTTGCGCCATCAAAGAAGCACCCTCACTCGTGGAGCGGGCGTTAGTACGTGGGCCGGCACATCGATATCGACGCGTCCCGCCCCCGCCTTGACGCACAGACCGCCCCGGCGCCCACGCCGCGCTGAGCGCCGATAATCACGCCGCCGCACACGCCCGGAACGGGCCCGCGACACGCCCTCAGGCGTACCGGCTCAGCAACTCCACGATCCGGGGCTGGCGCTCGTTGAGCTGCAGGCTGCGACGCAGCGCCCGGATCGCCTCGCGCTGCGCATCCACGTCCCGCGGATCGCTCGTCAGGTACCGGTTGAGCAGACACACCCCGACGCCGTTGAGCGCCGGGTAGTGCGAAGGATCGATCTCCACCGCGCGCCGGAACGAGGCCAGCGCCTCGTCGTACATCCCCAACCGGAACCGCGCCGAGCCCAGACGCTCGTGCGCGATCGCCGCCTCACGCCCCTGCGGCGAGGTCGCGATCAGCCGCTCGAGCGTGGTCGCCATCTCCGCGTAGCGGTTGAGCCGGTTGAGCGAATCCGCCAGGTTCAGCAGCAACTCCGGCGACTCGCCCCCCGTCTCCAGCGCCGACTCGAACTCCAGCACCGCCTCGCGGTGCCGGTCGAGCGCGCTGAACGTCGCCCCCAGGTTCACACGACCCGGGGCGTGGTCGGGGTCCACGCGCACCGCGCGCTGCGCGTAGGGCAAAGCCTGCCGCGGCTCGCGCAGCTGCAGGTAGGCCGTCGCCAGGTTCAGGTTCGCGTCCCGATCGTCCGGGCGCAGCGCCAGCGCCCGCAGGTACACCCGCACCGCCTCCGAAAGACGGTTGAGCAGCTGCAGCATCAGGCCGTGGTTGAAAACGTAATCGAAGTTCGAGGGCTCCAGCTCGGCCGCACGCCCGAACGCGCGCTCCGCCGGGGCGTAGTCGCCGCGCTCCTTGTGGATGTCCGCCATGCGCACGAACGCGGTCGTGAGCGTGGGGTTGTCGCGGATGGCCAGCGCCAACTCGGCCAGCGCCTCGTCCAGCCGGCCTTCTTCGGCCAACTGGTCGGCGATGCCCACGCGCTCCTCCGCCCGTGCCCGCTGCTCGCCGGCGCTCGTGCCCGACCCCCAGCCATCGAACAGGCCGCACCCGCCCGCCGACCACAGCGACCCCGCCACGCACAACACAAGCGCAGCGCGACCCAGCGATCGGGCGTTCATCCGGCTCAATATTCCTTGCTCCACACCGTGCTCCTGCGAGGGGGATCCATTCATCACCGGCCCGCGGCCGCGCGTCGGCCGCGCCGGGGCGTCACCGGCGCCGCATCGCCCGAGCTCGCCGGTTCGTCCCGGATCATGCGTCGGAGACGCCGCAGGTTCACTGTATCCCACGGCGTGCCCTTGGGGGTGTCCTCCTTTGGCGTCTCCAGAATCTTGGGTATGCGCGCCAGGGCCGGGTGGTTCACCACCGCCCGGAACCCCTCCAGCCCGATCGTCCCCTCCCCGACGTGCTCGTGCCGGTCCAGACGGCTGCCGCACGCCCCCTTGGAATCGTTCAGGTGCAGCACCTTCACGTGCTCCAGCCCCGCCACCTTGTCCAGCGCATCCAGCGCCGCCCGCGCCCCGGCCTCCGTCGACATGTCGTGCCCGAAGGCGTGCGCATGGCACGTGTCGATGCAGAACCCGACGCGCGACGCGCTGCCCCGCGGCGCCAACGCCACGATCGCCTCGCGCATATCGCGCAGATGCTCCCACGGCCCCCCGAGGTGCGCCCCGCTGCCCACCGTGTTCTCGATGCACAGCGTCACCGCCCCCCCGGAACCCCCGGAATCCCCCGCCCCCGCTCCCGCCCCCGGCCCCACCCTGGG